>NZ_CP040754.1 GCF_006064855.1 Sulfitobacter sp. BSw21498 | reverse complement strand
AGTAGTGGGACTGCAGCGGATGCAAGGCGCATCGCCAAATCGAGATCTGTTATGGATGGTGTTTCGCCTTCATCAAGCAACACTTTCAACCCTTGAGATGCGAAGCTCTCATCGGGTATGCGCCCATAAAACTCCGGAATCGACAGGATACAATCAAATGGGCCAACCAGGATTCGAAGAGAACGACAATCGCCCTGCGCCAGTGTGGGGTAAAGATCGACCGAGTTCAGATTTTGGATCGCGTTATAGATGAGTTGCGCAACGATTGGTTCAAGATCGGATGCGTAGGCTTCGACCGCGCTAACGGCTCCTCCACAGTTCAAGATCAGCTTTGCGTAGATAGAAGCCTCACTGTACCCGTTGCCCTCAACGACACTGAGTTCCAAGCCGATGATTGGATCGCCAGAATGATACATGCCAAATAGCGAGTGAATTTCTTCGGTCAAGTATGACAGTTCAATGCCGTTCTTGGTGTGTTTCACTTCCGCCAGACGAGCCGGAAGTTCTAAGGCCTTACGGTTGACCGCTGGAATCAGACTGGTGTTGAAGTCTTCTGACCGGCGTTGACGCTGGGATTGTTTCGATTTCAACGCTCCCCAATTTGAGCCTGGGCTGATAGCGGCAGCGAGATCGTTTAGGAGTGTCAGTTTTGTTGGACGATTTTCACCGATCCACCGTTCCAAAATTCGGTCCACACCTTTTGACAGCCGGTCGAGTTCGACCGGGAGAATTTCGTCTGATGGTACATTTGTATTAATGTTCATTTTGCTCTTTCCTCTGGCGTGCGTCCGAGTCCAGTTTAAGCCGTGGGCCCTATAGCAGGAGTCGGAAAGCGCGCAATAGATTGAGCAAACCGTGGAACTCTAAGAAGCTCGGCAAACCAAGATCCAATGGGCCCGGATCAGGTTCGCTGGGTTGATTCTCACCTGCTGCGCCGACCTGTTTCTCACAGCGCGCCAGCCCCAATTGAACTAAAGTCAGAATACACCGCCAGTGTTCGATAAGCAACCTCCAGAAGTATCCACTAGTGCCTCAGGGCCTCCCCTGCTCGGCTTCGCGTGTCGCAGGAGAGAACGGCCCTGCGGCCCGTCGCGCATGCGGCCATGCGGCCTTACCGCGGCGGCGCACTTGGCGTCCCGGTTTGCCCGTCTCGCGAGCACGGCGGCGCTCGGCCACGCCTTCGGTCTTCGCTCTGGTCTGTTTTGCGGGGCAAAACGATCCCGCCGCTGCGACCGCCTGCGTGTCCAGCACCGCCGCTTGCCTGCTCGCGTCGGGCAAACCTCGCGTCAAAACACACACACATGACTGTGGAAGCATATCCTCCGGATGGCCCCCAAATCAGCCCGCCTCAAGGATCGCAAAACTTTTCGGCGAAGGTGGCGCGAGTGGAGAGGTCAATCGCGCGCGTGAGGTTGTGCGTGTTGTTAGCACGGCGCTTGGAAAACTTTTGCGCCCAGCAAGCTGGCGGCTGCGCCGTCCCTGACCCGGACAGATTCGGTGAACCAGAAATCGGCCATGGCCCCACACTCACGTGGTGGTCCTCAAACTCAAACATCTGGAGATGAACAAATGGCCTACGATCAAGCGACAACATACGAGACAATCGAACTCTTCGGCCTGACGGAGAAAGACGCACACCTACCAATCCCGCAGGACGATATCCTGAAAGACAGCATCATTCGCGAAACTTTTGAGACCCTTCTTGGGCAACTGCGGAATACCGGACTTGAGGGAGAGATCGAACCTCTCGCGCACGGGTTGGCGACAATCCTGCAGCGCCGGAAGGTTGCACTCGGTAAGGAAGTTGATCGCACAGCGGATAAGATCGGCGCACTGGCAAAATGCCACGACGGATCAGAGATCGCAGAGACCGCACTGGAAGAGGCGCAAGCGCGCTTCGTGCACTTGCGGGAGATCGTGGATGCCATCGAGACGATGGGGGAGGCCGCTGCAGAGTGCTACGAGGTAGAGACAGGAAATGCCTTCATCCCGGCAGCGGGATCGCGGGCCAGCGTTCGGGCGCAAGAGACGGGAGCAGTCTTCGAGGCCAAGCAGCTTCTGGAGCAGCATGATCGGGAAACTGCCGCCAAGTCGAAAGTCGAAGGCGTTCCTCTGATTGTCTCGGGAGCGACGGACTGGACCGACATCGATGTCATCTTCCGGACCCTCGATAAGGTTCGGGATCGCATCAAACAAAACCGCAACCAAGATATCTTTATCTGCCACAAAGGCGGCAAGCATGGAGCGGAGATGATCGCGGCTCGGTGGGCACGCGCGCGGGGCATCAACCAAGCGCGCTTCGATCCGCGTTGGTCCGCACATGGACGAGCGGCACCCTTCAAGTGCAACGATGAGATGCTGGACGATAAGTTCGCCGCTACGGGAGTTGTCCTCTTCGGCGGCAACGGGGTGGCGCTGAACCTCGGCCAGAAAGCCGAAGCGAAAGGACTGACGGTGATGCGGGTCGCGGATCCGGCGAAGACATCGGGCGAGGCATAAGTCAGAGAGGGTCACCTTCGGGTGGCCCTTTCTTCGTTCTCAAGATCGTGGGTAGACATTCAGATGCGCGGTGCTGATCTGCAGCAAGGGCTCGTTTAAGTCATGACGGTGGATGTCCGATTTTCCCGTTTTCCGATTAGCTTGACCTTATCTCAATGTAATCCCTGTCTATTGTGTCCGCGCCACAAATGACTTTTGTTGGACAGCATATCACGCGCGCAGGTTTTTCAGTCGATGCCCTTTTCTCCAGACCGCACCAAAGAGATTCAATCGCGCATTAATGCGCGACTGCAGTCTGGGCAGGCGAACGATTGGGAGGTATCGTTTCTTGGAAACATGGCCGCGCGGTTTCAGAAGTATGGAGGCGACACACGTCTGAGTAAGGCCCAGTATGCCAGCTTGCACAAAGTCCTGAAGCTGGAACGTGAGTCATCATCACAGCCCAAATCACAGGCTAACGATAGCGCACCGCGTCCGACTCGGAAGCGCCGCACCGAGTCTTACCAACCAAAGTCCCGACCGATGTCTGTAACCCGTGCAATCACTGCACCTCAGCGGGCGGTCCGTAGGGCTCAGCGACAGATCATGGTGCCGCTTGTTATTGTCGTCGCGTTCGTTGCGTTGATTGGATCGTTCTTCGATTCAACATCATCGAAATCCACATCTAACGGCTCCCCAGCGACGTCCGCGCCGCAATCGGCAAGCTCCGCTTACGTCTATGTGACGGGCACACGGGTCAATCAACGATCCGGGCCGTCCACGTCTGATCGGGTCATGGGCGTTTTGGTTGAAGGCACCCGTGTCCAGCTGCTTCGTGACCAAGGACAATGGGCGCAAATTAGGTCTGACTTGGGAACCGGCTGGATGTCCTCTAGCTTCCTGTCTCTCAATAGGCCGACCACGGCGCAACCCACAACACAGGATCGGGGCCTTCGTGCCAGCGATGTCAGGATCATTGATGGTGATACGATAAACGTGCGTGGGATTACTCCCAACGTTCGCCTTGTCGGTTTCAATGCTCCCGAGACCTGGCGGCCTTCCTGCGCTGCAGAGCGTCAGGTCGGGGAACGCGCAACGGCGCGTTTGAGCCAACTGGTGCGGAATGCGGCATCGATAGAATTTGAACGCGTGGCATGTTCGTGCAGGCCTGGTACCGAAGGTACTGACCGATGCAACTTCGGACGCCTATGTGGCTCGCTGTTCGTCGACGGCCAGGATGTGGGGCGCACACTGATTGGTGAGGGATTGGCCGTGCCATACCGGTGCGGCCGGACCAGCTGTCCTCCACGTCCTCAAGCTTGGTGCCGATAACGTCGCAGCCAGCTCAACACCGGCAAACTGATCTTCGCCCGAGCTGAAAACCCTCCCTGCTTTTCGTTCTGCGCGACAGACCAAACCCCAACACGTCGCATCAGAGCGAACCCGACCTTCACCTGCATCGAGATCAACGAGAACCGTGGCGACTGCGATGTGGGGGCATACATTTGGGTCTCTTCTTTTTGCTCATTGATGTGGATCGCACGGGGTCGGACCGGCCGTTCCCTACGCTGTGCTCCGGCAAGCACAAATACGGCTTCCACGCCTTTGGCGCGGACCCTCCGCATTTGCGCTTGCGACCGGTCCTGATGCCCCCATGCCTTTTGATCCTCATCGCAAAAAGGAGAGACCCAAATGACCAACCACTACGTCGCAACAGTTCCCGTCAAATACACCGATGGCGAAGGCCAAGAACGCACCCGTTTCCAACGCGTCGGGGCCATGTTCCGCAACACCCGCAACGGGGATGGCTCGGAGTTCTTCAGCCTTAAGCTCGACTTCCCCGTCGGCGTCCAAGAACTCGTGATGTTCCCACCAAGCTCAAAGGAACCCCAAGAGTAAATCCTTCCCGAGGATGGGCCGCCGTCAGGCGGCCCTATCTCTGTTCCAGAGATCGCTTCGAGTCCCGTTGAGACCCCTGCCTTCGGCAGCGGTCACGGTTGCCGATGACAGGACTGCGGAGCAGTCCTGATGGTTTTTGTTTGGGTTGAAAAAGCGCGGTGACAGAGCCGCCAGCCAGCCTCAAGGGGGCCATCCCCAAAAACCTTTCGGCGCGGCCTTCAGGTTTTTGCGGCAGAGAATTGGCAAGCCAATTCTGACCTCCCTTGACCCTGTCTGTCGGCCCTGTCGGGTGAGGATTGTCCCGCCCCATCGCTTCTGTCCGAACATTACATGTCCAGACAGACCTCAGGCGCGGGCCCTGTTGAGACGGCTGACGTTGTCGCAAGCGGCTGGTGTTGGTTGGCGCCCTCTCGGGCGCGGCCTCGCACCTGCGGTGCTCGGCGTGAAACGGAATACAAGGCTGCCTGCGCGCTAATTCACCGTAAGTATATTATTGACAGATTAGTATAGTTTCGTATGTTGGGTTCAGCCTTGTATGAAGGTGGCAGGAAATAGGGGGTCTTTCTTCGCATGTCTCGCTCAAAACGTCTCACCGATGCGCAACGCATGGAGATCGTGCGCGAAGCTGCGGACGGCGTCTCCACGTCCGTGCTTGCGGAGCGGTTCGGGGTGACACCGCGAACGGTGCAATACACGGTGAAGAGTGACGCAGAGCGCCAGCGCGATACGTCCGTGCCGGTCTTGGCAGTAAGTGTGAAAGTGACCTCTGAGGAGATGGAGGCGTTCGATGGGGTGCTGGCGTCAGCGGGGATCGAGACGCGCTCGGAAGGGCTGCGGCGGTTGATGCAAGCAGCGGGTGGCACCTTCGTTGCTGACGCCCAGCTGGCGGCAGAGATGGCGCGCTATCGCGCCTCGCTGAATGAGGTTGGAAACGGTGTCGCCCAGATTGCCAAACAGATGCAAAAGGCCAATCGGGCGGGGCAGGGAACAGGCCCCGAGTTCTCGGAATTGCGGCTTGCGCAGATGCGCGGGTTGGCGCGGTTCATTCTGGACAGTGCAGACGAGATTGACTTGCTTGTGCGCCGCCGTCGCGATGCGATGCAGCTCACTGCAACCGCCGCTCTGAGGGAGTTTGCGCATGCGGCTGAATGATGCGGTTGGTGCCGTCACCGGAGAGATATTTGAGGATGGTTGGAGCCGCATCCGTGGCTCGATGCAGGGTCTGTATGCTTCAAAGCAAAAGCAGATGGTGCGCGCTGCGGTGGGACATCGGGCAGCTGTGTTCAAGGCGATCCGGGGCGGGGGCACGCAGAACAAATCCCAGCTGTCCAACCAGCTCGAATACCTCACCACCAAGTCCACCCATATCGTCGACAGCAGTGGGTTTCTGGATGGGAAATCCAAGCTTGATCGCGGCGAGATCAAAGACCTGACCGAGCGGTTTGCCAAGCGGTGGAGCGCAGGGTTCAAACCCAAGCTTGGGCAGACCACACATCTGCTGATGTCCTTCCCGATCGGCACGCGTGGCGAAGATGTGCGCGACATCGCTACGGATGTGGCCGAGCGGTTCTTCCAGACCGATGAGGGGCACTTCGATTACATTATCGCGGTGCATGAGGACCGCGATCATCCCCATGCGCATCTGGTGTTGAACCGCCGCTCGCAAGAGGGCGAATTCTTCTATTTGGCGCGCAATCATCGGTTCAATTATGACGACTTCCGATTGGCGATGGTCGAAGAGGCCGAGACCTACGGCGTGCGGTTGGAAGCCACGCGGCGGATAGATCGTGGCGAGGTACATTACCCTCCCCGCACTCGCGAGGTTTATGCCGCCAAGGAAGAGGGCAGGGTGCCAGTGGAGCGGGAACGCGTTGGCAAGGATCTGACTCGCACGCTTGCCGAAATCGCAAACACCAAAATCATGTTCCACGCGCTGGCCGCCGAGGCGTCCTCCGAGAACCACGCAGACATTGCCGAAGTTCTGTTCCGTGCTGGCGAGGTTCTGGCGAAGGGGGGTCACGTTGAAACCGCAGGAGGCATTTACATGGCCGAAGACGATACGTTCGAGGATCTGCGCAGCCGTTACGCGGAAAAGGTCGCCAACATCACAGATTTGATCGCGGCAAAGCCGGATGCGGAGCGGCCCGCGCTGGAAAAATCCCTCAACGCCATTCAAGCGCGGGTGCAGCATATGCAGCCGCTGGGGCTGCGCTCCAACTCCCTCTCGGAGGGCCCGTCAGAAGGCGGGGTTTATTCTGAAGCCAATATTCAACAAAGCGAACTGGAGCGTCTGTCTGAGCCACGGGTGCGGGCCCGCGTCGATGCGGCCCTGCGCGGCACGGGGATCAGCACATCCGCGGTTGTGGCCCGGATGGAGACAGGGGCGCAGAACGCCGCGCTCGAGCATCAATGGATCGCGGATGACCTTTCCAAGGTGGCCGAGGCGAAGGAACTGAACCTTGAGCGCCGCGCGGATTTGGAACAGGCGCGGGATATTCTCAATGATGTACATGTGCAGCTCGGGACCATGCTGGAACGGGAGGGCGTGCTGCGCCGTGACGGGGTCATTGAAGACGCCCGTGAGGTGCAGGCGCATGTCACGGACGCCCAGATTGAAACTGCTGCCAATGCTGTTCGCATCGAGACTCGGATTGAAGCCCATAGTGGAGATCTTGACGAAGCCGTGATCGAAAGCCTTGCCGTAGAGCGTTTGGAGGACGCACAGCGGGACTATCTGCGCGACCATCCAGAACTGATTGCGCGCCCCACCGATGTGATCCGCGTGGATGAAGAAGGCAAGGCGGTGGTCGTAGATCGGGCCGCTGCAGAGCGGATCATCATTGAGGTTGAAGCGGCGCGTTTGGGCGCGCATAGCAGGACGCCAATCTCCGTTTCCGTCGCGCGCGATCTACAGACGCGATATCCCGATATGCCCGAGCAGCTGGCAATAGGCCTCGGCGACACATACGCGCGTGTCTATGAAGCGCGCGACGCTGAACGGGAGATACGGCTTACGGAGCGCGAGACGGTGCAGTTTGAGACGCCCGAACTGTCCCGTGTTCTCGCCCATGAACGGGCTGGGGAGTTGTCGTCGCCCTTTGAGACTGCAAACGAACGCGAGGCCTTCCGCGCGCGGGTGGCGCAGGTTTTGGACACGGCGCAGCTGGATCGCCTGAACGATGGCGACAGCGACGCTTTGGAAAACGTTCTCGAAGATCGTCTTGATCGGCTCTATGCCGCAAAGGTCTATTTGCAATCGGATGCGGCAACCGCAAACTCGGAGGCGTTGCGACAGGTTGTCGACGAGTTGGCAGACGTTGAAGTCGAGAGACACCGCGCGGCTGACGTGGACGGCGAGACAGAGCGGGGCCAGGTCCATTGAGTGGATCCATGGGCAAGGCTTGGATTGCTATCGGGGTCGTTCTGGTCACTTTGGTGGCGGGTGCGATGGGCTACACCATTGCCTCGGCTGTGCTGACCTTCAAGGCACTTGGGTTCAGCGCCGATATCGACTTTGGATATATCGCGCAGAACTACCTCTGGATCAGAGATAGACGGCCTGATGATTTCCAGCTGATCAACTTGATCATCGGCGGGTGTGCCGTCGCCGGGCTGATGATGAGCCTTGCCCTGTCCGGCTCAGCCCTCACACGCTTTGGTCAGACCCATTGGCAAAAGCGCGGCGAGATGAAAGCCAACGGGTTCTTTGGCAAACCCGGCACCGGGTTTATTCTGGGCAAACTGGGCAGCCCGAAATCCCGCGCACGCTATATCACCTCGAAGGTGTTTCCCCATGCGCTGATCGTGGCACCAACGGGGCGCGGTAAAACCAGCGGCTTTGTCATCCCGAACCTGCTGACTTGGCAGGGGTCTGCCGTCACGTTGGATGTAAAGGGTGAGTGTTTTGAAGCGACGGCGCGTCACCGTGCGGCCCAAGGTGACAAGGTCTACCGCTTTGCGCCCACGGACTGGGAAGGCAAGCGGACGCATCGCTACAATCCGCTTTTGCGCATCTATGAGCTGAAAGACCCCGCGCGTCAGCAGATGGAATTGCAGCTACTGGCGACCCTGTTCCTGCAAAGTGACAATGATCGCGTTCAAGGGCTTTTGAAAGGCGGTATCGATCTCTTCGTGGCCGCGGGCTTGCTGGCCTTCCAACGCAAGAAGCCCAACTTGGGCGAGATCTACCGGATCGCGGCTTCGGGGGGTAATAAGCAGAAAGAATACGTGGCGCGGGGCCATGAGATCGACAACAAAGCAGCAAAGCTGATTTTTACGCGGCTGGCCTCCACCAACAACGACACGCTGACCTCCTATGTCTCGCTTCTGATGACCTCAGGTCTGGACCAATGGCAGAACCCCGCGATTGATGAGGCAACGCAGGTTTCCGACTTTGATTTCCGCACGATCCGCAAAAAGCCCTTTACGGTCTATCTCGTTGTCCAGCCGCTGATGGTAAAGCCGCTTGCGCCACTGATCCGTTTGTTTTTCTCAGACCTTCTCTCGGCGATGCAAGAGAAGGAACCGGGCAAGGATGAGCCTTGGCCCGTGATGATCATGCTCGATGAGTTCAACCGCCTTGGCAAAATGCCCATCGTGGTCGAGAGCATTGAAACCCTGCGCACCTATCGCGGGCATCTAGCAGTCGTCACACAAACCATCCCCGCCCTCGATGAGATCTATGGTGAAAATACCCGCCGCGCCTTGCAGGGAAACGCAGGCGTAAAGCTCTACCTCACCCCGTCAGATGAAAAGACCATTGAGGAGCTGAGCAAGGCCGTAGGCAAGACGACCAAAACGGTGGTCACGCGGTCACGGTCCATTGGCAAGAATCCGTTCGAGGGGCGCAGTCAGTCCACACGGACGGAAGAAACGTCGCTACTGCCCGAAGATGAAGCCCGTCGTTTGCCGCTGGATGAAATTATCATGGTCGTGGATGCGCAGATGCCAGTACGGGCGAAACGGATCCAGTATTTTGATGATCGGCTGTTTGCGGCGATCCATAGCGCGCAGAAGGGTGAGCTGCCGTTTCCAGCGAGGGGTGGGGGTGGCGGTAAGGCGCACGGGCCAGATTCTTGCGGGTCAAAGCAGGGCCCGAGCCAAGCTGGAACGAGTGCGGAGCCTAATGCGCATTATGAGCGTCTACTTGGCTCAAAAGAAATCAGCTCAGGTATATCTGTGCCGCCCACCAAGAAAAGCTCAAAAGCTGTTCAAGCCGTTGTCGAAGAGGAGCAGCGGCAAATTGAAATGAGCTTTGCCGACCAGGTTGAGATGCAAATTGAGGAAATCGATGGTGGCGATAGAGATCGGCTCGATAATGTGGTGGATGATTTGGATGGGCTGGAAAGCCAGTTGAAGCAGGGGGAGGGTATCTCTGGTTGAGTGGGCTATGGCGCAGTTGAGCCCGCGGAGCAGGTTTGTGTTGAACCGGTCATTCGCCGCAGCTGAATTGAAGGCCCGCAGAACGGACAAGGACGAAACCGCTCTCGCGGTATTGGCGCTTGTGGTTACCGTTGTGCGATGGCGCAAGCGGTGTGGATTTTGTGAACTGACTGATCTGTTGGACGATTGGGACCTTCTCAATCGGATCACAGGAGTTTTTCATGACCGATCAATATGTACCAAAGCTACGACGTCGTTTCCTCGAGGACATGCGGATTAAGGGGCTGCAGCCCAAGACGCAGACGATGTATCTAAGGGCGATGCGGGACTTCACTCGGTTTCTGGGGCATGCGCCGGATAGCGCGACGCCTGAGGAACTTCGGGCGTTCCAACTGGATATGAAGGAGCGCGGCGTTGGTGCGCCTACCTTTAACAACCGGCTGACGGTGTTGAGTTTTTTCTATGCTTCGACGTGCCCGCGGCCTGAAATGAAGCGGCACATGCGCTACCAGCGGGCGGCCAAGAAGATCCCTGTGGTGCTGAGCACTGAGGAAGTCGCGCGCATCATCGAAGCAGCACCTGGGCCCGGGTTGCGATACCGCGCGGCCTTCAGTGTGGCCTACGGCGGCGGGTTGCGCGCCAGCGAGGTCACGCACCTGAAGGTTGGCGATATTGATAGTGATCGGATGCTGATCCGGATCGAGCAAGGGAAAGGCCGCAAGGATCGACAGGTCATGTTGTCGCCAAACCTGCTCGGTCTGCTGCGTGATTATTATCGTGAGGCGCGCCCAAGAGGTTGGATGTTCCCGGGGCGCAACCGGATCGACCCGATCTCGACACGACAGTTCAACCGTGCCTTTGGGGTCGCCTGCGATTTTGCGGAGATTAAGAAGCAGGTGTCGCCCCACACTTTGAGGCACAGCTTTGCTACGCATCTACTGGAAAGTGGGACTGATATCCGGATCATTCAGGTGTTGCTGGGACACGCCAAGCTGGAAACGACGACAGTTTACACGAAGGTTGCCACCAAAACGATTCAGGACGTGACCAGCCCGCTTGATCTGCTGGCAAACCGAAAGGCCGGCTCGGGTTAAGCCCAGCCACGATGCCCCGTCCCAAACTGGAGGTCGCGGATATCTTCCGCGCCTGCGGGCCTGCCTATCGCTGTGACCATGCCGCGCACCTGAACCTGCCGCAGCTCAAAGTGATGTCTGCGATTGAGAACTGCCGGACTGCTGCCCTTGGCGGTCACGTCGCGGCTTGCACCAAATGCGATCATCAACACATCGCCTACAACTCGTGCCGGAACCGGCACTGCCCGAAGTGCCAAGGCGCTGCGGCGCAGGACTGGATGGAGGCACGCATGGAAGACCTGTTGCCAGTCGAGTACTTCCACGTAGTCTTCACGCTGCCAACCCAGATCGCTGACATCACGTATCAAAACAAAGCGGCGATCTACGGCTTGCTGTTCAAGGCGTCGTCGCAGACGCTCCTGACCATCGCGGGCGATCAGAAACATCTCGGTGCCCGCATCGGCATGACGTCAGTTCTCCACACCTGGGGATCTGCGATGATGCACCACCCGCACGTGCACGTCATCGTACCCGGGGGTGGGTTGTCTGCTGATGGCAAACGATGGATCGCCTGTCGCTCTGGGTTCTTCCTGCCGGTGAAGGTTCTGTCCCGGCTGTTCCGTCGCCTCTTTCTCGAAGGGCTGATCCGATTGCACAAGGCGGGCAAGCTCAAGTTCTTCGGCGATCTGACAAAGCTGGCCGACCCCGACACCTTCGCGGCCCATCTCTCGCCACTGCGTAAAACCGACTGGGTGGTGTATGCCAAACCTCCCTTCGGCGGGCCTGAGGCAGTGCTGGCATATCTGAGCCGTTACACGCACCGTGTGGCGATCTCCAACCATCGCCTCGTCAGCGCAGATGCCGACACAGTGGCCTTCCGCTGGAAAGACTACCGCATCAAAAAGGGAGACCGGATGAAGGTCATGCGCCTGCATACGTCCGAGTTCATCCGCCGTTTCCTGATCCATGTTCTGCCCTCTGGCTTCCACCGCATCCGACACACGGGCTTCCTCGCAAATGGCATCCGCCGCGACAGGATCGGACAGATCAGGCAGTTGCTTGATGCCAAAACGGAACCCGATCAAGCGTCTGACGAGGCCGCAAACACCGAACCAGCTGATCCGCCCGCGCACAAGCTTTGCCCCAAATGCGGTGGTGCGATGGTCATCGTTGAGACCTTCCTGCGCGGCCAAACGCCCAAATGCCGAGCACCGCCATGGGAGGACGCCGCATGATACAACGAGACAAACCGACTTTGCCTTACGCAGAAGCCGGGCCAATCAGTGTGGCCTTCTCAGACAATCCCATGCCAAATCATGTCTGCAGCAACAAAATGAGATACCAAAGGACAAGGTCATGCTGGGAAAACCGCCACGTCGCTGCCGCCTATCAGCAAAATCCCGTCCGATCTGCGCATCAAAACTCGCAGCCGTAACCCACAATCCCCATAGCACCGAAAACAGCCCGCGCTTTCCTCCTTGTCGGATTTGTCGCCGCTGCAGCTCGCGCTGACAGCAGCCACAAACCTTAGACGAAGTGTGAATTCGCTGCGGTTGCACCAGCGGCAGCTTTGTGTCGAAGAAAGACCTTCAGATCGACTGCAACGCTGCCTGTTCCAAAAACGGTCCATTTGGTCATTCCATCCGCGCCCACGTGGAATCAGGCGCTTGGCTATGACAAAACTCCCCCAAAAAACCGTCGCTGTTTTGGCAGGTTTTCGACCTTCGTTAGGGGTGGCTGATGACGAAGGGGGCAGAATCCTACGGTAAGGTTTAAGCAGCCATTGGTGATCTACGCAGCGAAGGTGTCAAAAAAGCCCATCTTGCCAGAATGCTGTTTCGCAGCGAATGGCGGCTGTCGGAGTTCAGACAAGAATCTTCATTAGCCGCTCAGGTTTTAGGCGTGGTCTTTGGTAGCAATGGAATAAAACGACAGCCGCTTCATAAACTAGTATTTAGGAACGGTCAAAGTTGGAAAATATCCGAACAATAGGATCCTTTCTGGAAGTGTGGCAACTGCGTGCTTACAGTTAGTCCGCCTAAAGCTAAACGCTTACGCCAAATATGCTTCCCACGCCTGCAGTGATGGCCATAGCCGCCGCGCCCCAAAATAACACGCGGGCTGTTGCGCGTAGCTTCGGCGCGCCTCCAACTTGGGCTCCCAATGCACCCAGACCCGCAAGACAGATCAAGGTTGTGACAACGACGGTTGGAATGATCTTGTCACTTGGTGCAAGAATGGCGGCGGCGAGCGGAAGAGCTGCTGCAACTGTAAATGTAAAACCTGAAGCGATCGCGGCTTGTAATGGATTTGCCGTATGCACTTCAGACAATCCCAGCTCGTCACGCACATGAGCGCCCAGTGCATCCTTGGCCGTCAATTCTCGTGCAACCAACGCAGCTGTTTCGACGGTCAGCCCACGTGCCTGATAGATCGATGCCAATTCTGCTTCTTCCGCCTCCGGCGTATCGATGAGTGCTTGCTTTTCACGCGCGATATCGGCCCGTTCTACATCTGACTGCGAACTGACTGAAACATACTCGCCAGCTGCCATGGACATCGCGCCCGCTGCAAGTCCGGCAGCCCCTGCCAGCAGGATTGCGGTGGGACTGGGATCAGCTGCCGCGACACCGACGATCAGCGACGAAACTGAAACAATGCCATCATTGGCACCTAGAACAGACGCGCGCAACCAGCCCGCACGATTGATGTAATGTAGTTCTTCGTGCGCAGAGTCGTAGGGTAAGCTCATTCTTTTTCCTTTGAATTTATTGTTGAAGCGGCACGGAAGGTTACAGTGACTGATAATCCGCGTCCGGTTCGGTTTTCCAGATGCAAATGCCCCCCGTTTGCCTCTACTATGTCTTTGACGATGGCGAGACCAAGGCCTGCTCCGGTTCCGGCCATATCCAGGCGAACGCCGCGCGTCGCGATATGTGCAATTTTTGAGTCCGTCACACCGGGCCCATCGTCATTGATGATAATCGACGCCCAGCCGTCCCGCACGCCGCATTCGATTGAAATAGTGTCTTTTGCAAATTTGGTGGCGTTTTCAAGAAGATTGCCTACAACTTCAAGAAAGTCACCTTGTTCAACCGCAAGCTCGACCCATTCGGGAACTGTGCTTTGGAATTTCAAAACTTCGCCTTTTGGCGTTTTCGCAAGCGTGCGGATTATTGACTCGAGTGCCGGTTTTACAGTCGTGCGCGCATTCTTTCGACCATGCCTGTCACGGGCCAATGCCAGTTCACGATCAAGATGCCTGCGCATGCGTACTGAGAGTTCTTGAATGTCGTCGGCAATGTCTTCCGCACCAATCTTGCGTAGCCGTTCAATGTCCGTTCCCAAGGCAGTCAACGGCGTCTTCAGCCCGTGGGCAAGATCGGCAGCGCGGTCACGCGCACGGGCCATGCTATCATCTTGTTGGTCGAGCAAGCTGTTGACCTCTTGGATCAAAGGCGCAACCTCCGAGGGTGCATCCGTTGGTAGCCGCTGTGCTTCGCCGGATTTCACGTTGGCGACACCCTTTCTAATGCGGTCCAGCGGACGCATGCCAACTCCGATTTGAAACGCAAAACCTAGGAGCAATGCCACCGCGAGAAGGCTCAAAGTCGGTATAAGGTCACGTGTAAATCCGGACTTAAGAGCTATGATCTCGCTCTTATCGATCCCAACACTTACCAAAAGTGGCATTTCTTGACCACGATCCACAAATGCGACGCGGCTTTCGTGGATCAGTAGTGTTGTGTTGTTTGGTCCAGGCCTAGAGTGGATGTGGACCTCTCCGGGATCAACCGTGTCTTCTGGCAGGCTCAGCACTGTGTCCCAAAGGGACCTTGATTTCAGTATGATATCTCCATCCAATCTGGCGACCTGAAAATACAGCCCCCCAAAAACCTGTCCAAAACGGGGATCCGTTAGGTCGCGCGACAATTTTACGGTTCCATCGGTTTGAAAGCGCAGGCCACCGATAATTTGCTGAAGGTGGGCATCAAGCTCCTGCCCCTCGCGCCGTTCGACATTTCGTTCAAGCAGCATCGTCAGGCCAAAGCCTGTCACGATCATCATGCCGATGACGATGACTGTTGCGACCGCGACCAGTCGCAGGCGAATGGAATTGTATGACCACATCACTCTGTCCGCTCGTTCGGGACGAGATATCCGAAACCACGGCGGGTTTCGATCAACGCATTCGGTAGCTTGCGACGGACCCGCGCGACAAGGACTTCAACGGCATTGGACTCTCGTTCGAAATGCACAGATTGTAAATGTTCGGCCAGTTCCTGTTGCGGGATGACCCGCCCGTTGTGCAGCATCATATAGGAAACGAGCCGATACTCCTGCGGCGATAGTTTGACGGCCACACCGCGCACGGAAACCCGCATTTGGCGTTCATCCAGCTCTGTCTCACCAATCTTGATCACTGATCCCGCGTTGCCGCCGGATCGACGTATAATTGCGCGCAATCTTGCCAGCAGTTCTTCCACATGAAACGGCTTGGGAAGATAGTCGTCAGCGCCAGCATCAATGCCTTCCACCCGTTCGTCCCATGTTCCACGGGCCGTTAGGATCAGGACCGGCATTGCTCTGCCTGCCTTGCGCCATCGTTTCAAGACTGTCATGCCGTCCATCTGCGGCAGGCCCAGATCGAGTACAACAGCGCCATAGGTTTCTGTGTCGCCCAAAAACCAGCCTTCTTCGCCGGACGCCTCGACATCGACAATGTAGCCTGCCGCCTCAAGGGCGGTCTGGACGTCGCTGCGAATGCGATCATCGTCTTCGATGACAAGAACGCGCATCTCTAGTCGTCCAACTTTTGCAGCATGATTTCCCCAGTACGGGCGTCCACGTAGATTTCACGGCGACGTCCTTGTGGATCAAGGAAATAGATTTCATAGGCGATGCCGAAGTCCTCATGCTCGACTTCGACCTCTAGAATCGTCTCGCCTGTCACCGGGCGGATTAATTCAAGGATTGTGGCCAATGGCAAAATCTCACCTCGTCTAAGAAGACGAGAAACTTCATCCGGCTCCGTTTCATCGGCCCAGAGGGGTGTAATCAGTGCCAGCAGAATTGCAAAGCTGGTCAATATATAGCGTAAACTTTTCAAACGTATCACCTGAGGCACAATCGCGCCTGTCTTCCCGACGCTTGTTTATAGTTTCATATATTACAGTTTGCTGACAGCGGTGATCTGACATCTGTAATTTTGGGTCTGCCAAAAGGGGTTCATCAAAACGAGCAAGTCCGCTCTGAACCCAAAGGATAGAACCCATGTCCAAACTTCTCCTTTCCACCGCCGCCGTTCTAATGCTGGCTGCGCCAGCCTTCGCGGAAGACATGAAATGCAATGTGCCTGACCAGACCACATGGATGTCACAGGAAGACCTGACAACGATGTACGTCGAACAGGGCTACGAAGTGAAGAACATCAAGATCGACGAAGGTTGCTATGAAATCTATGGCATCGATGCCAACGGCGAGCGGGTCGAAATCTACGTCGATCCAGTGACCGGCATTCCTGTGGATGCGATGTCCGAAGAAAGCAGCGACAGCTAATGTCCGCTGATGCGACCAAGACAGAAGCTGGTAGCCAAACGGCACCAGCAACTGTCCGGGTCTGGGACCCGTTGGTCAGGATATTTCACTGGTCTTTGCTCATTGCTTTTGCAGCCGCCTATATTTCTGCCGAAGAATGGGAAAAATACCATGTCCAGATCGGTTATGTCGTCGCCGGATTAGTTGCTTTCCGACTGGTCTGGGGCCTGATCGGTTCAAAGCATGCGCGTTTTTCCGACTTCATCTATCGTCCTAAGACGGTGATAGGGTTCCTGCGCGACAGTGTCGCGATGAAAGCCAAGCGCTACATCGGTCACAACCCGGCAGGCGGCGCGATGGTTATCGCACTCCTTATAGCAATCACGGGAATTTCCGTCTCCGGCTACATGATGGAAATGGACGCTTTCTGGGGCGAGGAATGGGTCGAAGAGCTTCACGAGATTTTGGTGAACCTGACACTTGGTCTGGTTGCTCTACACGTTATCGGCGTCCTTGTTGCCAGCTTCGAGCACAAAGAAAACCTGATCAAATCCATGTTCACAGGACGAAAGCGGGGCTGAACCTATGGCTCTGCCCCACAACTACCCACTCACGAAACACTATTCTACCTCTCACGGAACACAAACCAACCGAAGGAAAATACTATGAAACTCAAGACAGCAATCTTCTCTATCGCCCTTGTAACGGCAAGCGTTGCCAATGCTCAGTCCAGCGCAGACAGCGTACGCGCTCAACTGGCCGGAATGGGCTACACAAACATCGAGATTGAGCGAAGCGGCAACATCTATTCAGTCGAGGCATACCTCAATGGCCAGAAGCGGGACATTACCTATGATGCGACAACTGGCGAAATTCTGAGTGACCGTACTTACCGTGAATCTTCGAATGATCGTACCGCTCGCAATAATGACGAAAGCAACGACAGCTCGTCCAACGATGAGAGCAACGACAGCTCGTCCAACGATGAGAGCAATGACAGCTCGTCCAACGATGAGAGCAATGACAGCTCGTCCAACGACGAGAGCAATGACAGCTCGTCCAACGATGAGAGCAATGACAGCTCGTCCAACGACGAGAGCAATGACAGCTCGTCCAACGACGAGAGCAACGACAGCTCGTCCAACGACGAGAGCAACGACAGCTCGTCCAACGACGAAAGCGACGACAGCTCGTCCAACGACGAAGACTAACAAACCCTAAAGTCCCCCCGGACGGGCACTGTTTATTCCGCCTTCGTCTCTTGATGGCCAAAACGGTGCCCGTTCATTTCCCCCCTTTATACATGGACGACGATCATGACAGATGACCTTAATCGACGTGGTTTCTTAAAAAGTGGTGCTGCCGTTGCAGCTGGAGGTGCCGCCCTTTCGGGTTCGGCGGCAAATGCCGAGACCGCCCCTACCATACCTGCCGCTCCGGCAAATGCCGCAGAGCCACAGGTCACTGTCCCCGCAATTGACAGATGCCCTGTCATGCATGGTGGGAACGGTTATAAGGCGACAGGAAACTTCGCCAACCAGCATTGGTGGCCGAACCAGCTCAACCTCAAGCTGCTCCACCAGAACACAGAGGCATCCAATCCGCTTCGTGCTGATTTCAACTACGCCGAGGAATTCAAGACAATCGATCTTGCGGCTTTGAAGCAAGACGTCGAAGCCTTGATGACAACATCGCAGGACTGGTGGCCTGCCGACTACGGTCATTACGGACCGTTTTTCATCCGCATGGCTTGGCATAGCGCCGGAACTTATCGGGATTTAGATGGACGTGGCGGTGCTGGCAACGGTTCGCAGCGCTTTGCCCCCCTCAACAGTTGGCCCGACAACGGCAACCTCGACAAGGCTCGCGCGTTGTTGTGGCCGATCAAGCAAAAATATGGCCAAAAGATTTCATGGGCCGATCTGATGATCTTCGCTGGCACCTGTGCGCTGGATTCGATGGGTCTCAAGACCTTTGGATTTGGTGGTGGCCGCGTCGATATCTGGGAACCGGAAGAAGACATTTATTGGGGCCCCGAAACAACATGGCTTGGAGACGAACGCTATACTGGTGACCGTGAGCTTGCGAACCCATTGGGCGCTGTACAAATGGGTCTGATCTATGTGAACCCGGAAGGCCCGAATGGTGTTGCCGATCCGCTGGCGTCTGCGCGCGACATTCGCGACACATTCGCCCGTATGGCCATGAACGATGAAGAAACCGTCGCGCTCATTGCCGGTGGTCACACATTCGGCAAGGGTCATGGCGCTGCCGATCCCGGCAAGTATGTTGGCCGCGAGCCAGAAGCCGCTTCCCTTGAAGAGCAGGGCTTTGGCTGGAAGAACAGCTTTGGCACCGGCAATGCTGGCAGCACGATCACCAGCGGTCTTGAAGGCGCTTGGACACCAACACCAATTGCGTGGGACAATGCGTATTTCGACATGCTGTTCGGCTTTGAATGGGAATTGACTAAAAGCCCCGCTGGCGCGCAACAGTGGATCCCCATAGACGCAAACGGCGAAGGCATGGTGCCTGACGCACACGATCCGACCAAAACCCATGCCCCGGTTATGTTCACAAGTGACCTCGCCCTGCGCGTGGACCCGGATTATGAAAAAGTATCACGCCGGTTCCACGAAGATCCGGATGCCTTTGCGGACGCCTTTGCGCGTGCATGGTTCAAACTGACCCACCGTGATATGGGCCCCGTCAGCCGCTATGCCGGTGCGATGGTCCCATCAGAGCAATTGATCTGGCAGGACCCAGTTCCGGTGGCCGACTATGAGATGATCAATGATCAGGATATCTCCGCTCTGAAGGCACAGATTGCATCATCCGGTCTGTCCGTCTCAGAGCTGGTGTCAGCAGCTTGGGCGTCAGCTTCGACCTTCCGTGGAAGCGATAATCGTGGTGGAGCCAACGGCGCGCGCCTGCGCCTTTCACCCCAGAAGGACTGGGAAGCGAACCGGTCTGTCGTATCCAGCAGGGTTCTTTCCACATTGGAAAGCATTCAGTCTGGCTTCAATTCCGGAACCAAAAAGGTGTCTGTGGCTGACCTGATCGTATTGGGTGGCTCGGTAGGCATTGAAAAGGCGGCGATGGCCGGTGGACATGACGTGACAGTGCCATTTGCACCGGGTCGGACGGATGCCACTCAAGATCAAACCGATGCAGCATCTTTTGCTGTGTTGGAACCAGTTGCAGACGGTTTCCGTAACTATCTTAAGTCAGGCCTCAATCGTTCGGCAGAAGAGCTGCTTGTTGATCGGGCGCAACTTCTGACACTGACAGCCCCGGAAATGACAGCTTTGATTGGTGGTCTGCGTGTCCTGAATACCAACGCAGACGGCTCTGCAAACGGTGTTTTTACGGATCGCCCAGAAACCCTGACCAATGATTACTTCGTCAACCTTCTAACGCGGAACACAGTCTGGACGCCAAAGTTCCCTGATGCGGCAACTTTTGAGGGACGAGATCGTGCCACTGGCCAAGTCAAATGGACAGGCAGCCGCGTTGATCTGCTGTTCGGATCGAACTCGCAATTGCGGGCCTTGGCGGAAGTCTACGGGAGTGAAGACGCTCACATGACCTTTGTTCAGGATTTCATAACCGCATGGACGAAAGTGATGAACCTTGATCGCTTCGATATCGCTTAACCGACCATAGCGATTAAGACCTTGCGCCTGAATGTCCCCTCGGGCGCAAGCGCAGGCTCCGTTTCGGGCCAGCAAAGACTATCGAGCTTAAACCGGCGGCGGATCAACCGTCTGCCAGAATGCCAGAGTGGCGTATAATGCGCCACTCTGGCGAACTTATGAATACAATCAACAGAGGAAAACACCAATGAGAAAACTAACTTTTGTCGTCGCTCTGCTTGCGACAGTGCCGTTCACCGCATTTGCGGGTGAAACAGCTTCTGCTCCCGGCACCGTTCAGTATTTTGTAAACCTGCAAGACGGCGATACAGTACAAAGCCCTGTCAAAGTCGTGTTCGGGCTTTCCGGCATGGGTATTGCTCCCGCAGGCGTCGATGTCGAAAACACCGGTCATCATCATCTGCTGATCGACCGTGCAGCTCTTGGCGAAGGTGAGGATGGAGCGGAAGAGTTCGACATGAACATGCCCGCCGACGACAACCTGATGCATTTTGGCAAAGGCCAGACAGAGACGACGCTTGACCTCGCTCCCGGCACCCACACGCTCCAACTTGTCATGGGAGACAAGGATCATATCCCGCATAATGCGCCGGTGTTTTCCGAGGTGATTACGATAACCGTAGAGTAACTTCGCCAAATCGACATAGACGTCAGTCGGACTGGAACACGAAGCTCGACACGTGCAATATGACCGCAGGTGTCGAGCTACTACTAAATTGAGAAGGACAATTAGCTTTGGATACCCTTGAACAAACCGACTGCGAAGAGCTGTTTTCAACACCCCTGTTCCGGTTTCGCTTGCCAGGTTCCGAGGACTTCAATCGCGAACTTCTGGAAGAAGGCGCGCGCCTTCGCAAGAAAAGCGATGGTGTCGAGAAATCCAACTATGGAGCGTGGCATTCATCGGGCAATCTGTTCGCATCGAAGACCAACTGCATTGCGCAACTCAAAACTGTTGCAGAGGCCGCGACTTACATCGCGACCAAGAACATTAGTCCCGATCTGGACCTCGCAACGTTAAAGCTGGATATTTTCGGATGGATGAACGCAACGCCTTCGGGTGGTTTCAATGCGCCACATACACACCCCGGTGCACATTGGTCGGGCGTCTATTACGTCTCCCAACCCGCTGTGGAAAAAGGTGAATCCGGCAAGATCGAATTCCTGAACCCACGCACGGACCTACCCAACTGGCGCATCCTGAAATCCCCAACATTCGGAGCGAAGCGCGCGATCAGACCGCAGCCGGGCGAGTTGATCCTATTCCCATCATACCTGGTGCATTGGGTCTATCCCAACGAAACTGACGAGGAACGTGTATCGATTGCGTTCAACATGACGTTTTCTAAAGAAAAGTAGGCGAGCCGAGTTCAGCAGCAGTCAAAAGCTAACAGTCATGCAATATGAAGCATTTGAAAGTTGGGTTCGATCGCGACATTCGCCGACACGCGCGCGGACGGCCAATACCCGACACAGGGCTCAGAGTGTCAATCGCCCCGTCCCGCAAACGACCCAATGCCGATGCTAGCGGGGGAATACGTTTCAGTAAGCTCTCTATCCGATACCGCTGACATTGACCTCGCACGCGAACGGCAAGAGTTGATTGATTTGCCTAACGAAAAATTGGAAGTGTTCGCCGCCGCCTTTGTCGAGCGTGATGTGTCAAAGCAATTGCTCCTAAAGTCTCACCTAGAACACACCCACGAAACAACTTGTTCAAGGTGATTTGAACCATGTCCCCCACGACCCGCCGGTTATGTCCGAGGTCAAGACGATCACGGTCAATTTGATCCGCTAATTGTGCGTACCCGCCGGTGACCGAAACATTCGGACTTTGGTCCGGATAATCGCCCTATGCTGTCGATTAGATCACTGATTTAGCTTTGATGATTTCGCTCGTTCGCCTCCGTTCAAAACAAGTAAGAGCGCTGTCAGGGAACTGTCATGTACTACCTGCTAATCCCATTTCTGCATCCAACGAGGAGAACAAAAAATGGATAACTTTAAACTGATCAAAAAGTCCGTCGATCCCAAGCCGTTTCTGGAAGAGATTTCCAGTGTTGACGGTGCATGGGATGACGCCACTGGCCGCCAAGACAAGATTGCCGTCCAACGCGAAGCGCTGGCCATTCCGATCAGAGGTCTGCGAAAATCAGCAATCAACGGACGCAAGCGTCGCGATGTGCATGAAAGCCGCTGGACAACCGGATCCATGAAATACCCTACAGTGCGCGCATTTCTTGAAACATTTGCGGAAGATCAGGATTGTATTCTTGGACGCGCAAAAATTGTTTGTTTGCCCGCAGGTAAGCGCGTCTATCCCCATATCGATCAGGGTGAATACTACAGAGTTCGCGGACGGTACCATTTCGTTCTCAGATCTACGGCTGGCTCTTGGTTGAAAGCCGAATCCGAAGAAATTCGCATGAAAGAAGGCGAAGTTTGGTGGTTCGACAATAACAAGATGCATGAAGCACACAATGACGGGGATCAGGATAGAATCCACATGATTTTTGACATGCTGCCTACCGCGATGTCGGAGCAGGTCTTTGGGGCCGCTGGTTAGGCCGAATAACCGCCAAAGCTACAAATGCCATTGGGAGACAATATCGTGACAAAAAACTTTTCAACGCCTGGAGCCTTTAGACTTGAATTCAAGGCTGGCTCGGGTCGTCATGGTCTTCCATGCTGGCTTGCTATTCCTACAGAGTTAGACGCTGGCCGCCCACCATTGGTAGCGGTACATGGCATCCGCAGGGGGGCCAAAATGCAAGCACAGCAATTTGGTGCCTGTGCGGCAAAGGCCGGACAAGTGGTCATTGCTCCGTTGTTTGGAGAAGAACAATGGCCGCTATACCAGCAAGTCGTGCGGAAGGGGCGAGCCGATCTTGCGCTGCTTGGGCTCATGAATGACTTGCGTTTGGCAGGACTCTGGCAATCAAAACGTTTTGAGCTGAGCGGCTTTTCAGGTGGTGCGCAGTTCGCCCATCGATTTGCGATGCTGTACCCAAATCTAATCAAAACGCTGTCGGTGACTTCTGCGGGTTGGTACACTTTCCCCGATGCTGAACCTTTCCCCTATGGTCTCGGCATAAGGGATGGGCGCAAAGATGATTGGGGACCGCAGATGGAGTCGCGCCTTCGCGAATTCTTGCAAATTCCCATAAACATTGCAGTGGGTGCCCTTGACGGCGACTGTGATAGCAACACCCGAAGCGGGGTTGAAATAGATCACCAACAGGGCGCGAACCGCATTGATCGCGCACACCAATGGAAAAAGGCTCTGCTGAAGGCGGCACAGGAACGTGGCTTGCCCCTTCCAGACGTCCGCATCCGGGAACTTCCCGAAAGCGGGCATGACTTCGCCGAATGCGTAAAAAAAGGCGGCTTGGTAAATTTCGTACTGTCAAACCGTGAAGCTAAAAAGCCCAAGAGTTCAGCGAATCGCGACGCAAAAAACCCTAGCTCAAGGGCGACTCTTCCAAGTGAAATTCAAACTATAAATATGTAAGGAAATTCGCATGTTATTCCAAAAAGTTAACAGCGTTGAACTGTCGCATTCTGCCAAGTGGGCGTTTACGACTCGACGTGTAGTCCATGAAGATGTCGTCGGGTTGACGACCAATTTTGTGGACGCAAAGACAGGCGATCTTGTTCTGGCAAGAGTTGAAAAGATCGGATCGCACAAACGCATCCAACTCACCAATGGGCGGCCCTCTGAGTTATACCGAGGAGATCTTGTGGTGTTGGTTTGTGGCAGCCGTTACGCCCCGGACCAGTATGAAGGTCATGCGAAAATCGACCCTGACGGATCGGATATGCTTGCTGGCGGTGGTGTGATTGGCGTGATGCGGGCGGCCAACAAACGGATGGCCGGTCCGACACGTGTTATCCCTGTTGGGCTGCTCTGTGGCCGGGATGGCAATCCTGTCAATCTTGCCGATTACAGCCTTCCAGAACTTACCGGTTCCCGGAACTTGACGGTCATCGCGGCTGTGGGTGCTTCGATGAATGCAGGAAAGACAACCGCCGTCGCGAGCTTTGCCCATGGCCTGTCACGTGCTGGCTATCGGGTAGCAACAATAAAAGCGACAGGCACCGGAGCATACGGTGACTACAATGCCTACGTAGACGCTGGGGCAGACTATGTCGCAGACTTTGTGGATGCAGGAATGGTTTCGACTTACATGGAACCGATATCGCGTATCATGAAGGGTACCGAAATACTCCTTGACCACGCTGCTGACAACGGCTGTGAGATCGCCATCGTTGAGCTCGCTGACGGCATTTTTCAAGGTGAAACAGCAGCCTTGCTCAATCGCAGTGATTTTCGTGCAGGTATTGACGGCTTTCTTTTTGCGGCGCCATGCGCTGCATCTACGGTCGGCGGATGTTCTGCTCTTCGCGCAATGAATATAGAACCCAGTATTGTAACTGGTATGGTCAGTTGTTCTCCACTTGCCACAAAGGAAGCTGAGGCAGCCGCGGGAACCCATGTTGTCAAACGCGAAAGCCTCATTGACCCCGTGTCTGCCGGTGCATTGCTTGCGAGGATTCGGACACAGAAAAAGGCTACCGAAGGTACTTTAGGCATAAAATCTGCCGAGCAGGCGGCATGAGTGAACTGCCAAGAATAACTGGCAATGGACGTGGTATTGGGATTGCAAAGGTTGCAGTGCTTGCAGTTGGGCAGGCAATTGCGGCCGGTACGGCGGCCTTTGCAACCCGAGATGTATTTGCCGCCTTGCGTGACACGCTTGCAACGACACCTTTCTTGCCTTTAGGGCTGATCGCGTTGGCTGGGATTTCTATTGCGGGATTGAGAATTTGGGAACGGGTGGTGGCGGAGAAGGTGGGCCAGCACTACGCGTCGGACTTAAGGTTGAAACTTTTCAATCACTTTTCCCGCATGCCGGTCGGATATGTAGACCAGCGCCGCCAAGGTTCCATGGCTCTCCGCTTTGTCGGAGATCTTGCTGCGGTACGTAACTGGGTCAGTCTCGGCATTGCGCGTTTAATCTCGTCGCTGATCGTATTGCCGCTGGCTACTGTTGTCCTTTTTTTGCTCAATCCGGTGTTAGGGCTGGCGGCTTCAATCCCGATTGGGCTTGGCTTGTTGACTATGGCGCTGATTGCACCTCGGCTTGGTGAAATTCACCGACGCTTGCGTTCTCGGCGGGGTGGCTTGGCCGCAGATATGAGTGAACGCATCCCCCATGCACCGGAACTCCGCTTGATGGGTAGAATGCAGGTTGAGAATCGAACACTCCTGCGCCGAACCGACAAAATGATTGAGGCAGCAATCAAACGCGTTAGGGGTGCAGCACTTTTGCAAGCAATTCCCGTTGCAATATCAGGCCTCGCGGCTGCGTCACTTCTATTTGCGGCTTTTAGATCAGGCATTCCTGCCGCCGAAGTTGCAGGTGCCATGGCCGCCGTTGGACTAATGATCAAGCCAATGCGCGATCTTGCCGGTGTTGGCGACCGATATCGTGCGTGGATTGCAGCACGAGACAAGTGCGTAGATCTCCTCAACAAACCACGTATTTCGCGCCCCAAATCCCTCGGCAGCCCTTTGGCTAATGAGCCGCAATCTGTCCGTTTTGAGAATGTTGAGACGGAACACTTAACCGGCATTGATCTAGTAGTGGAAGCTGGTCAGAAAGTCGCTGTTATGGGACCTAACGGTTCAGGAAAGTCGACGCTCTTGGCGTTAGCAGCCGGACTTGAAGCAGCTATTGCAGGCAAAGTCTTGATTGGCGAACATGCACCGTCAAGCCTCAGCAGTTCGGTACGCAAGCGAATGATATCATTTGTTGGCTCCAAGTCTCCAATCCTTGCAGGAAGTCTGCGTAGAGCGATGACTATGGGTGCGGCACAACAGCCTTCGGATGCCCAGATACTTCAAGCGGCCAACTCATACGGTTTGCGAGGTATGGTAGAACGGCTTGGAGGGTTGGATGGCCACGTGGCCGAGGCGGGTCGCAACCTTTCTAGCGGTGAAGTGAGGCGCATCATGCTTGTAAGAGCCGCGCTTTCTGAAGCCCAATTGCTATTGCTGGATGAACCAGATGACGCGCTGGATGTAGAGGGCGCAAGTCTTGTAAGGCAATTGTTGGATGGAACTTCCGCAACTACTATTTTGATCACCCATAATACCGAAATCGCGCGCCAGATGGATCTAGTTTTATTCGTTAGTAATGGGCGGATCGTCCAGTGCGGTTTGCCGGAAGATGTGTTTGACTCAAAAGGGCCTGCCCAAGATTTTTTTAGCCGGCTTCATGCCGCTTGATGTGATGGGAACTCACGTGACGTATCGACATAAGTACCGACCGATAGATTTTGATAAGTCAGATGTCTCACTGGAGGTTGCTAGGGCAGGTAACTGCCATTTAATCAAAAATTGACGAATATTTCGATTGGCTTGGTGAAGCCAAATTTGTTGTCCAGTTTAATCTCAAGACATCGCGGCACAGATCATCCGACACTTACTTCTAATCGAGTGATGAAACATATCCAAAAAAGGAAAAACTATGAAAAATGTCATCTTGGCTGGTTCTGCTGCACTAGCTCTCAGTGCTTGTTCCGCAACAAATCAGCTTTCAGAGTTAAGTGATTTTACAAGAATGACGGGTTCAGAAATTCAAACCCTGTTACCGGGAAACTCGTTACGTGGAACAGACAATACCGGAAGCTATGTAATCTACTACTCTTCTGCGAGCACAATGGAAATCGATTACACTACTTCTAGGCGCAACCGAAGAGATACTGGGACCTGGCGAGTTTCGGGAGACCGTTACTGCCGACAATGGGAAGAATTGGGTAAAGGGAAAGAGCGCTGCGTTACCCTTTTCAGACGCGGCAATACCATTCACTGGGTTCGAAACAACGAAGTGACGGACCGATCTGTGCTAGAAAACGGAAATCCGGCAGGATTATGACAGATTGAGCCAAGCCGCTAAATCACATCCTGTCCGGAAATTCCGGGCAGGGGGACAGAATTGCCATTGACGATACTGCTCCAATCGATCGCATGGTTTGCTTTCATTTGGCTTCTCAGTTGACATCTGCGTCGTCGGGCAAGGTCTGCTTAGTAATACCGCAAGGCGGCGTGGGTTGGCTTGATGAGTGGTTGAAATTCGGGGGCAATCTTTTCTGCCTTCCGAAATCGGTTATTCCTGCGCTCCCCAGCATATGGAAGTGTGGCTCGTTTTCCTCTTTCGCTGTATCATGCACGAACGGCTGGTTTCACTATTGTATGGTCCTACCCCTAGTAGTAGAGCAGCCCATATTGCGCGATTTGTTGTAAGGTGCGGCAGCTGCTTGCCAATCAGTCAAAGACTACCTGTTCATATGATATGAAAAGGTCAACGTGTTAAAAATGAACCCCATGT
The DNA here is from genome assembly GCF_006064855.1 of Sulfitobacter sp. BSw21498. NCBI lineage: Bacteria > Pseudomonadati > Pseudomonadota > Alphaproteobacteria > Rhodobacterales > Roseobacteraceae > Sulfitobacter > Sulfitobacter sp. BSw21498. The sequence continues at coordinate 120,127 of NZ_CP040754.1, read as the reverse complement.
AAGCAACACATTGAGTTAAACGCGTCATCGGAAGGTGTTGTCTAGCTGCGCTTACTTCGCAGTGCCATGTTGAAACCATTTAGCCGTAACGCCGCAAACATAAGACACGGCTACAACCAAAAACAGGGTCGTCGTAATTACGCCCAGCCACGGCGACCAACCCGCAATCCATATGGGAAATGCCACTGTTGGAAGCCCGATGATAAAGCCACCCAGGCGATCTGCTACTCTACTATTGTTCATTCTCAGTCACCTCTTTTAAGGCAAATTTTGCAAGGCGCTCACGTTCCATTTGCTCGCCCCACTGCTTCATTTCGTCCGCATCGGTAAACCCATGCGACATGGCCCATAGGTCGGCCTGCTCCTTAATTACAAATTCCGCGTCTGGGTCCGACATGCTCATCGTCTCCCCAATCTGCCTAGCCTCGCAAGCTGTGCCAGCATTTGCGATCCAGTCCCCGTCGATGGATTGCCCCCTGTGGGTGTCACATTTGCCATTCCCGGCCGTTGAGGCATTTGTTGCACCCCGAACATCTGACGCGCTCTGAGTGCGGCGTATTCTGCCCCACTTGCCCCCCCAACGAGATAGCGATTGTAGGCTTGCTGATTGCCCATCGCCGCCCGCATGAATCCGTAGCTGCCACCCAGTCCTCCTGAGAGCGCAGGCATCATGATGTTTCCAGAAATCGCCCGTACGATGAATGGCGTTGCGACGATGAACCCTTTGGCCATCAACACCATCATAAAGAAGGGAATTAGCGCGCCGATGTTTGTTGCCCCTTCGGGATCGCCAAGCTCCCCGATCAATGCGGAGGCAACTCCTGTGATCGTTGCAAATACGCCCGCCAGGACAATCGGATAAATGGCAAAGGAGATCAGCGCGGAGAGCCAACGCGTAAAATAGTCTTTGGTGACGTCAAACAGTGTCAAAAAGATCATGATCGGCGCGATCCCGATGAGAAGGGCGATCATTAGACGTGAGGCGACTAGAATGAACGCCGCCAGCCCACCAAGGATCGACAACATCAGCACGCCAACGATGTCGAGCATTGCGCCCGCCATCCAGTTGAGTTCCGATCCTGCCGCATTGAGATACTCGCCAAGCTCGGCAATGAGTCGGTCAAATTCTTCGGCGAATGTGCCCGAAGGGCCGGGCACGCCGCCGCCCACGGATGCGACAAGTGCGCCTGCAATACTGTCGATCCCTGCAAGGATCGCCGACGACAGTGCATTGAACTGAACCCAATTGGTTGCAAATATCCCGATGAGCCCGATCTTTATTGCTAGCCAGAACGCCGTTCGCCCGTCCATCGCTTTGTACTGATAGATCATGTTCAGAAAGACGAAGATCACGACGACCGTTGTTCCAAGGACGAGCAGCGTCCCAACCGTTGCGGCTACCGATCCGAATTGCGTTTCGGCGGCGGTGTCGAGATAGCCTTGGGAGGTTTCAACGAAGTAGGTGACAACGCTCATTTCAGGAGGTCCCTACCAATTGCCTGCGGCTTCGCAGATCGCTTGGGCTTGAGGTCGAAGTTCATTTGCACGGCGGTTGTAAATGTCCGAGGCTTGCAGCATTTCTGAACGGTCCGCATCGGCGTGGTTTTCCCGAAAGGTGCTTTCCGCAGAATCCCAAGTTGGGAAGCGCGTGGCGCAGTCGCAGGATCCCGTTTCAACGATCCGCGCCATGCTCTGTGCCCGATAAATGTCTTGGACCAAGACACGCTGGTAGGCGTCGCGCAGCGCGATGTTTTGCATCCAATCGGGTTCGTTTGGGCGCTCAGAACAGACATCTGGAATTTTCTCGAGGCTGGGGATCAGATTGCGCTCCGCCACCGAGGGCGGTGCAAGCAGACCCAAACCAACGGTAAGCCAAGTGAGGCAGACAATCCGATACGTCATCGCGTGCCTCCAACGTCAGCGGCCTCGGAAGTTTCACGTTTTAGGAAAGCCGTGTGCCCGATATTGGCAAACTCGGACGAGCTGATTGAGACCACCTCCCACCCGATCTGGCCCTTCGCATTCAACGCGGCCTGCATCTCAATGAGGCTGTTTTTACGATCCATTGGAAATGATAGGATTTCATACTCATAGGTTTTCATGCTGATGCTCCAATCTGTTCCATGCTGGGGAGGTAAAATTCGGTGATGCCGCGCGCGCCGTTGTGACGCCCGGTCTGGATAATCACGTCGATGGAATTTTCGATGTATCGAACCATGTCCGCATAGGTCATCGGGATTTCTGTTTTGAGGGCGGCGATCGCCAATCGCTGCACCGCCAGTTGCGGGGTTTCGGCATGGAGCGTGGTCATTGATCCGCCGTGACCCGTGTTAATGGCTTCCAAGAAGGTCATGGCCTCTTTGCCGCGCACCTCGCCGAGAATGATACGATCCGGCCGCATGCGCAGCGTCGCAGTGAGAAGAACGTCTGCCGTTTGGAACTCTGCATCGCGGTTGGCGATCAGCGTCACCACGTTAGGTTGCGCGGGCAGAAGCTCGGCGGCCTCCTCGATGGTGATAATCCGCTCCTCAGCGCCGACATGCGAAAGTATCTTGCGGGCGGCCACGGTCTTGCCTGTTGACGTACCACCCGAGACGATCATGTTGAGCCTATTCTCAACGCAAAAGGCCAGCGCGTCGTCGATCACGCCGGATACCACGACTGCGCGCAGTTGTTGGGTTTTCTCTTGCCGTAATTCTTCGAGTTTGCGCTCTTTGCCAAACAGAAACGACAGCTCAATTTTATCGAGAGAAAGGCTTGAGAAGAACCGCAAGCTGATCGACATGGCCGACATGACAGCAGGTGGCGTGATGACCTGCGCGCGGATCGGGCGGTCTTTGTAGGCAATCGAGACCGATACGATGGGCCTGTCTTTGCTCATGGTGGTGTTTGCGCTGGAGGCAATCTGATTGCCCAGATCTTTGACGACAGTCTCCGACAGCCGCTGATCCAGCAAACGCATGAAGTGATCGCCTTGGAATTCACCCCAGCAGGTGCCGTCGGGGTTGATGCAAATCTCGATGACATCGTCGCGGGACGCGGCATCCAGCTTATCAAGTGAGGTTTGAAGATAGCTCAGCGACATAGGATCAAAATATCTCCAGATCGCGGTCGACCATGACGGTGACGCGGGCGCCTTGGTCGACGTAGATGACGGGACCGATGGAGAGATAGTCGCTGATCACGGTGTCAGTCGCGTCGGCGAGGTCGTCACCTACATCTTCCAGAACACCAGCGGCGGCTTCGTCTTCGACCGAGGCGGCTGCTGCACTTGGGGCCGCCGAGATGAGCGAAATCAGAGCTGCAGATCCAAAGCGTTCCGCAAAGCGCGTGTCCACGAAGCCGGTCACGCCGGAGCGTCCCAATTCGTCGCCGCCAAAGGAACTGATCTGGACGGTCTGATTGTCTGGTAGGATGATCCGGTCCCAAGCGATGGTGACGCGCTGCTTTGCAATATCTAGCCCCGAGCGATAGCGCCCGATCAGCCGCGACCCGCGTGGGATAAGAAGGCGCGATCCATCAAAGCTGAAGACGTCCTCAGAAACGACTGCACGGGTTTGTCCGGGCAGGGAGCTGTCGAGTGCGGTTTCCATGACAGCCTGAATCATAGTGCCTTGAATGATGGTGTTGGAAGGATTGGCGATCACCTGTGCTTGGGTGACGGAGGTCGGCAGCGCGCCGTTCAGGACAAAATCCGTCACTTCGCCGAATGTGCGCTCTGCAAGCGGGATTTCATTCGCTCCTGATGTTCCGCCAAATGCAATTGTAGGGGATGCAGTGCGGCGCTCCTGAAACGCGCGTTCTTCTGCTGCGCGGCGCTCAAGATCAGCCATGCGGCGGGCTTCCTCTTCGCGGCGCAACCGTTCTGCCTCGCGCGCAAGGAGGTCTTCTTCGGACGGCCCGATAGGAACCGGTGCAGGCACTGGCCGATTGGCCTCAAGTTGGGCCAACTCCAAGTCCATTCGGATTTGTTCCAGCTCGCGATCGCGCGCCGCCAGTTCGTCCTGAAACAGCTGTTGAGCTGTTTGGGACGCAGTTTGCAAGGCCGCGATCTGAGCTGTTAGCCCATCAATGGCGCCCGCAGCCGCCGTGTCTTCTTCGACGACGGGTTCCGGGGCGTTGCGCAATTCCTCGATCTGGGCCTGAAGGGCAGCCAGTTGCGCGAGGAGCTCTGCGTTGGGCTCATTGGGCGCTGTCGGGGCTACGACAATTTGGGTTTCCGGGGCAGGGGGCGGAGGTATGGCTTCGATTGCACCGAAGCCGTCACCCTCATTTTGAAACACATCAGGTGTGGCTGTTGGCAGAGCCGTTTCCGCATCTGGTCCGGAGACCACGTAGAGAACGGCGCCACCTGCACCAACGAGTGCGACGACGATGAGGGCAAGAAGGGGCGAGCGTCTTGCCTTAGGTGAACTCCCTCGATTTCCGCCCATTTCTAGTGCGGCGAGGCGTTTCTCGAGCTCTGCGTCTCCCGTATCGCTCATGATGACGCCCCTGCTGGTGGGGTTGCTTGAATGCAAACCACCTCCTCCCCGAGACGCAGCACCCACTGCGTGTTCACGCCTGAGACGCGGATTACACCGTCCTCGACGGCCTGCGTGTTTACCGTGCGCTCTCGGCCACTGGAATATCGGAAGATGGCTGGCACAGGCGCATTTCGGGCAAATGCGAAATACGTAAACGTCCCGTCATCCCAGACGCGTGTCGGAGTGAACTCGGATTGAGTGCTAGCCCCATAATTATAGTTGGGCGCTTGTTGGGCGATGGCGCGGGCCGGTCTCGCGTCATCATCAGGATAGCGGAACTGCACGACATAGAAGGTGGGACTTTGGGTCTCTTCGACGTTGAAGTAATAGCTACGGCGATTGGTATAGACCGTCACATTGGTATGGACGCCCCGCGCGACGGGCTTGATCGCGAAGGCCTGTCCCCCCGGAACGCCGTCGATTTCAAAGCCTTCTGTGTCGCCTGCAATGATGGAGCGGATGCTTTCCCCCTCACCAAATTCCACAGTGGTCACATGTGTCAGAGACACACTGAGACGATAGACCTGCGCTTCTTGATAGGTTGCAAGCCGGACGCGGCTGTCATTGGGTCCGCCACGCGGAATGGCTTCAGCAATGGCTAAACCCGGCATCATGGCAAATATAAGAATACTGAATAACTTTGTAAGCAAACTAGTTCTCCAATCTGTCGGAGCGGATGGAATATTCCAGTACGGTGAAGCCAAAGGGATTAGACCAAACCTGATCAATGGAGCGGCTGGCCTCAGGGCGGAACTCAAACAAAAGCGTGGCAGTGAAGAGGCCGGTCTGAACGCCATTGATGGAGTTGAGGCGTTTGCGCAGGCGGACTGTGGCGCGATTGGTGCCGATCCGGTTGATGCTGAGGACTTCGACATCCAACCGACCGCTCGTGCCATAAAGCGTGGGCGGGTAGTCCGCATTGGCGCTATTCCAGATTTGGCGCAGAGAGGCTTCGGCGGCACCGTCCGAGCGACGCAGCACACTACGGACCCGGACATCGTTGTCGAGTTGGTTGTAGACCTCGCGATCACTGATGTAGCGGAACACTTCCGCCTCAATGATGGCTTGGTTCTCTGTGACGGTCGTTGCTCCGACTGAGGCTTCTGGCAGTGCAAAGCCAGTCGATGGATCGTAAGGGACAACGACGGGCGGCGGATCAATATCGAGGATCGAGACAGCCGCAGCACTCAGACACCCCAGAATACCAAAGATGAGGCCAATCAAGCCAAGCCGCTGCCAAAGACGTTCGCGCCGCAGGGCACCGTATACCAGCTCTTCTTCAATAATGTCTTGTTCACTCACCACGCTTTACACCCCAGGTTTAATCAGCACTGAGATCAGGCAAGGTGAAATCCATGAACCGCTGCTCTTCGGCGATGGTTGCGGCATCGATCACACCACCGGTGCCGTCACCGACGGTTTGAATGGCTTCAAGCTGCCACATGGCAACAAGCGCAATCGCAAGTTCTGCCGTCACACGCGTGTTGAGATCGACGCTTTCCTTCAACTCATCCATGTCATCGATCAGGCCGACCAGCCGATCGACGCGCTCAAGTGATTGGCCTGCATCGCCGTAGCTGTTTTGCGCAGCGGCCGAGACCAGCGCACCAGTTGTGGCTTGGGTCGCAATCCGATTGGCACTTGCGTTCCCGCTGCTGGCCATTTCCGAAAGCGTGTCGTCGTCAAATCCAAGATCAGCCAAGACGCGGTCCATCTGGGTTTCGATCTCGCCTGCACCCGACCCGGACAGGCCCGAGAAGTCCCCATTCTTAATGGCCTCGATGGTCGCGATGATATCGCCGAACTCTTGGTCGAGGAGACCGTTAAGCTCGTCCTCCATTTGAGTGCGGATTATTTCCGGCAGTTCGGCAAGACGGGTCAGGGCCTCATAGGTGCGTTGCAGTTCCGCAAGTTGGTCGGTGAGTGTCGCAAGCTGTTCGCGGAGCTGCACCAACTGCTCGTTTTGCAGGATCTCGTCTTCGATCATCTGTCGGAGCTGCTGGATATTTTGGGCGATGTTTTGGGTGTCGACCACAGGAACGCCTTGCGCGAAGACCGAGGTAGGTGACGTCGCGTGGAGTCCGAGAGCGAGCGTCCCAGCCAAGGCAGTCCTCAAAAGCCATTTGGATCGATGCATCAGTCCATCTCCTCGATTGTGAAATCCATGAAATTCCTTTCGGCCATGCGGGCGGAGGCTTGGGCCAATTCAACCGCGCTCAAGGCCCGTGTTCTTGCTGCTTGCAGGCGAATGCGAGCCGCGACGAGGCGCACGAGTTCAGCGCGGGCATAAGTGTTGAGCGCGACACTCTCCTGCACATCCTCGGTCGTCGAAATGCGCTCCACGATGTCACGGATCCGCAGGGCGGCCTGTCTGATAGCAGCAGGGGAATTGTTTCCGTAGAAAGCAGCGCCATGCCCTGTGATCGAGAGATTGGCATTGGCCAGAAGAGATGGATCGATTGTTCCCAGGGCTTCGATACCGCCGATCCGGCTGAGATAAAGATTGTAGCGTTCTGGGATGACGGTGACGTAGTGCTGGGTCTCAACGAACGGAGGCACGCCGCTGTACTCAAAGACCCTTCCAGGACCAGCGTTATAGGCGGCAAGCGCGTTGATGATGTTGCCGTCAAAGGTGTTGAGTTGCGTGGCCAAGTACCGCGCACCGCCATGCACCTGCAGGTAAGGGCTGTCATAGTAGGCAGGATTGATACCGAGGTCGCTCGCGGTGCCCGGCATGATTTGGGTCAGGCCAAATGCGCCAACGGGAGAACGCGCACCGATGGTAAAACGGCTTTCCTGCCAGATCAGGGCCTGTAGAAGGGCGCGCCATTGGACGGGAGAGAGTCCGGCGCGCCCTACGCCCGCAAAGCCGCTGGTTTCTTGAGCGACGCGGATAATAAGTTGTTCGATATTCTGGGCCGCATCGCCAAACATCTGCGTCCCCGCGGGATTGGGATCAACCTCGCCTGAGCCATAGACTGCCTCCACCGATCGGGCAGGATCTCCACTGCCAGATTCCAAACCCGACACCATTGCGGGCAGGCCTTGGCCTCCAAAGCTCGATTGGGCATTGAGGATACGCGCCAGCGTTTCCAGTTGTTCGCGCTCGATCTCGGCGATGAGTTCGCGCACGGATAGCTTGTCAGCTTGAGTCGCAAGATCGACTTCACGATCACCGGTTTCCACAATGTCGCGCGCGGTCAGACCGTTGTCGACCGTTGGCACGCCTTGTGCGACCGCGAGACCGGGCAGCAAAGACACGCAGAGGATATGAGCGAGCTTAGACAGCAACATCACCCTCCGACCCGTTCATAGGGGTAAAGATGCAATCTGGCGCAACCGGAGCAACGGCAGCCAAGAACGTAAAGCAGTTGGCTTGAGGCTCTTGGTACTGCGCGCAGGAGGCGAGGACGCCGAGTGCGGCGAGAAGGGTCAAAGTGCGTTTCATAGCAGTCTCCAGAAATCAGGACGGTCGCGGTAGTCAGCACCAACAAGGGCTTCGCCTTTTTCCATGCCGCCAAGGATGGTGAGGTTGGGGCCTAAAGCCCTGAGATCTGCATCGACAACAATGGAACCTTGGTCGTCGCGAATAAGCGCCAGTCGTGAATTGCTGCCTGTGTTCAGCAACACGTCGAGTTCTTTCTCGAAGAGGTTCAGCATGGCGTAGTCGGACGCATGGGCGCGGATGTTGGGTAGAAGAATTTGCGTTGGCACCGCTTCAACGATGGTCTTGCCGGTGCGCGTGCGTTCCAGCTGGCTTGCATATTGCGTCATCATCACAGCTACGGTGTTTTGCTTGCGCGCCGTCACCAGCCAGTTGGACAGGCGTTCGGCAAAGTAGGCGTTGTCGAGGGCTTTCCAGGCCTCATCGATGATGATGATAGTGGGGTGGCGGTCTTCAATCTCACGTTCGACGCGGCGGAACAGGTAGCTCAGAACGGCCATGCGTTCTTTCTCGGACTCAGAATCCAGAATGCCAGTCAGATCAAAGCCAACGACGTCGCCTTCGAGAGAGAACGTGTCTTCCAAGGATTGGCCAAATATCCAGCCATAGCGACCATCGCTGGTCCACTCGAGCAGGCGTTGGTGCAAATCGCCGCCATCATCGGTGGAGACAAAGAGCGAGGCAAAGTCTTTCCAATTACGCAAAGCTGGATCCGTAGCGTTTGCGTTCTGGCGCACGACCTCTTGGATGCGGTTCATTTGGACAGGCGTCAGCGGCTTGTCCGCGCGGTAGAGCAGGGTGGCCAGCCAGTCCGACAACCAAGCCGTGCCGCGATCGTCCACCTCGGTCCAAAGCGGGTTGAGGCCGGTGGCTTGTCCAGCCTTCAACGCAGCATAGCTGCCCCCATTAGCGCGGACCGCCATCTCCATACCAAGTCGGTAATCAAAGACGAAGATCCGCGCGCCTGCTCGACGGGCTTGGGTCATAAGAAATGCGGAGAGGACGGATTTACCTGAGCCGGGCCGCCCCATGATCAGGGTGTGACCGCTGGTAGGTTCTTTGTCTGGGCTGCCTTGCTCGTGATACGAAAACCGATAGGCACTTTGCTCCGGCGTCGGCAGCATGGTGATCACTTTGCCCCAAGGCACCTCACTGGCGTCCTTGCCAAGTTGCGTTCGATGAAACGCCGCGAAATCTGCAAAGTTGCGATTGGTGATGGCACTGGCGCGCACGCGCTTGGGTTGGTTGCCGGGATGTTGGCTGAGATAATGCGCTTTCGCTGCAACCCGCTCGCCGATCATCTTCACGCCTTCAGCTGCGGCGGCGTTGACGATTTCAGCGCTCAACGTCTGCAGTTCATCAAGCGTGTCGCAGAAGATCGTCACGACCATATGGTGTTCACCAAAGCTCTGGCGTTTCGCCTCGAGATCATCCGCGGCGATATCCAGCGCTTCCATCAGCGACAGGGCCGCGTCCTGTGACGCCTGCATCTGTCGTTTCTGTCGCTTGATCCGCCCGGCCATGAGGTTGGAATTGATTGGCGTGAACGAATGGGTGACTATCATGTCGACAGGCAGGTTGAGCATGTCGAACATGGTGCAGGAGGTTGCCTCGGAGTATTCGCCGATGGTGAAGCTCTTGCCATAGCGATGGCCAACCACGCCGTCGGAAAGTTCAAAATGATCTTCCCGGAAGGTCACGCGGGTGTTGGCAACATTGAAGGACAGGAAACCGTAGGTACTGGCAGGAAAGAGCGGCAGTTCCTGACCGGTATTGAGCGCCCCGAGGAACCCAACCAGTTCACCAGACTTCGCCGACAGCACGCGCGGTTTGAGATCGGCCAGCCCCGAGGCAAAGACATTCACGGCCTCGTTCAGCCGTCGAAGGCGTTTTTGTGTTTCTTCTTTGAAGCGCTCAGGTGCGCTGCGATTGAGGAACGGAAGAAAACTCTTGGACGGCGGACGGTGCATGACTGTGAGTGTCAGTGTTTTGTCGCGCAGCCCGCTGGTCGCCAGCTTCTCGCGCCACTGGCGATCCACTTCGCCTGCAAAACTCCCGGCGCGCACGGGTTCAAGCTCCGGCGCGATCGCTTTTGAGACCTTATGCACGTAATAGCTGAATTCTGGACCTAGCTGGGCGACGAGACGGGCAAAGAGTGCTGTGACCTTGTCGAGATACGCATCATCGGTCGTGTAGCTGTTGACACCGTCCAGCCGGATACACTGGAACAGCTCGTTCACCCGCGTCCGCACAGTCTGGTCATCGACCAGACTGACATAGGGCAGCATATGCGCGAGGCGGGTTTCCCGGGCGTACCAGGTCGGCGTCAAAGTGCGGGTATCGACGGCTTCGTCGTTAGTTTCATCACGGGGCATAACTGTCCCCACCATGAATTTGCCGGTTTCGGGTGGGCGGTGTTTCCTGCAGCGCTGTCATCATCACGTCGATAAAGCGGGGATCCCAATCGGCCGCTTTCCAAAGGACGGGATAGAGCACGATCGCAACCCCAAGGATCACGATGTACTGGACCCATACGAACAGCAGCACCGAGCCAAAGAGCCAGACCATCGCATACATGATGGGCAGGCCCAGTAGCTTCGGCGGGCGCACAAGGCCGAGGAAGAGTGGTGAGCGCTCAGCCACCAGCAAAGACTGCGGCGACGATTGTGGGGGCAGCCGCAACACCGGCGATGCCGACGAGTACCCAGAGTGCTTGGCGCAGATCGATGATGTTGAAGAACCAGCTGAGAAAGACGCCAAGCACGGCGAGTGTAGCGATGACCACGCCGAGTGGACCTGTCAGCGCATCGACGATGCCCTGCAACAAGCTTTGGATCGGAGAGAGATCGATGCTTTGCGCAAGGGCTGGCTCTGCGACCAATAGAAACAGCGCCAATGATGCGATGAATAATGAAGATAGATGTCTCATGGGTTTGTTCCTTCCAGTCGAGCGACCACCGCCATGACGCGGGCCACATGATTTTGGGTTTCTCGGTAGGGGGGGATGCCGCCATATTGGCGCACGGCGTCGGGGCCGGCGTTGTAGGCTGCCAATGCAAGACGCGGATCGCGGAATTGCTGGAGCATCATCGCAAGGTAGCTGGCTGAACCGTCAAGGTTCTGCAAAGGGTCGCGGGGATCGACACCAAGATCGCGGGCGGTCGCAGGCATCAGCTGTCCAAGGCCAATGGCACCAGCACTGGAAACGGCACTCTGACGGTAAGCGCTTTCAATCTCGATGTTTGCGCGGAAGAGGGCGAGCCAATCTGAAACCGAAAGTCCCGCGCTGCGCAAACCGGTATGGCTGCCATAACGTAGCGCTGTGGCCTCAATCGCTGAAAGAACGTCCGCACGGGGCAGGGGAGCACGCGGCGCGATGGCGGCTATGCGGATTTCTTCTGTTGTTGGGACAACATCAGGTTCATCAAATATAGCCAGCGCATCGGCCGCCGAGCCTTGGCCTACGCCGTCGTTGTAATTCCGTGCAAAGCTGTTTTGGGATTGCGTGGCGGTCAGTGAGCCGTCGCTCTCCATGACCAGAACCATTTGGGCTGAAGCAGGTGGTGCAAGCAGCCAAATGAAGAGAAGGCTAGTCGCTGCCGCCTTTAACGGGTGCATTGAGCTTATGCGTGGTCCGCTGCCCTTCTTCGAGCGGGACATCGGCATGCGAGAAGCCGATACCAACAAGGAAAGACACAACACCCGTGATGGTTTTGAATTCGCGGATTTTGATATCGTTGTGAGTTGTGCGGGTCCGAGCCGTGACCAATAGCTTTTCCACACCGTCGTCAGAAACGGCACGCATAATCCAGATGCCGTAATAGCTCGGACCTTTCTTGTGCGCAGATTCCTGGCACAAGATTTCGGCGCTATAGCCGCTTTCCACAAGTTCGCGGAATCTAGCCTCCGTGACCACATTTGGTGCTTCGACTTCCCAGTTCATGGCTCGGCTCACGCTTTCTCAAAAGGCGTAACGCTGGGCATTTCTACTTGAAGCCCAGAGGTACGATAGTATATTATAATCCGCAAGATATATTTATGTGTTGCGGCTGTACTGTGGTTGCGCACCCATTAGGCATGCAGAGTGGATTCTTTCAAGGTTACATGGTCGTTTTGGCGCAGTCGTATGCAGCAAAATCGCTGTGTGCTCGTTATCGTGTCTCTCATGTTTCTAGCCGATAGTGCGTTAGCAGAAACCTGTTTTGCGCCCTCACGGCCTTTCGTGCCGAACGACCCGCAAGCTGCTCAAGAATACGCAGACCTCATCCGGAACGACTTTGAGGCCTACATTCAGGACATTCAGAGCTATTTCCGCTGCCTTGACAGCGAAAGGGCACGCGCGTTTCAGGAAGCGCGTGAAGTTAGCGAAGAATATGGGCGGTTCTTGGGGTTGGTTGAACGTTAGCCTTGCCCGCCCGGCGGTGGAAATGGCACGCAATCAAATTCTAGGCTTAAGAAGTTCTTGCGCCTCAATATCCAATGCCTCCGCAATCGCTTCGACCATATCGATCGACGCGGCATGCTTTGCGTTCTCGATCTTGCCAATATAGCCGCGATCAATGTCTGCGCGATGTGCAAGGGTTTCTTGGCTGAACCCCTTGGATCGGCGCGCCTCCTGAATATTTAGACCAAGTTGTATCCGTAGCTTCATGCCAAAGGCAGAGCCCGGATGTAGAGTATTTAACCACGCAATATATTCTACATTCGTATGGTAGACTATTGTCTTCGGCTGGTAATTTCCCGAATAGGGGTCCAGCGCCATGATAGGCGAGTACAAAGTGGAGATTGCACGTGAGGGTTGGGCATGAATTTTGACAACGCCATTTTATCAAACGAGGCCGAAGTACCTCTCAGGATTCATGATCAAAAGCATTCAAGTCGAGGCGGTCTCCAGCCAGCGAATTTCTCGCGCCACCGCTCTTAGGTAACCTCTCAAACCCACGAAACCAAGCAGTTTTCTGGCATCCCGACATCCGGCCAGCAAGTCCAAAGTGAATTAGATAGTGACCCATTTTAACGAAGAAGCATCACCCATTGCTCGGCTGATTGGACCCGATGGCAAGCACACGGTTGGTTGGGTGTACGCCTGGGAGATTTCTGAGCTGTCGATCCTTTGGATTGGCAAGAAAGGCGCCGCCGCGTTCATTGATCCTGAATTATGCCCAGAGGTGATAGCGAGGGCCAAAAAAACGTCACCAGTAGATGTGATTGCCCTTCTTGGCGTTCTTCGAAAGCCGTCAAGCAATAGCAGCTGATAGTGGGCTAGCTGATTGAAAGAGAACCAAATTCGCAAAAGCGCACACATGTTAGGTTTGCTGGCGGAGGTCCTCGTAAACAAGCATGGGTAACGGTCAGAAAGATCGGCAAGTGCCGTCTGTGCCATCAATGCATCTCCATCTGCCTGTTCACTGTCCCATCATGTCGGAGCGCCAAGGCCGGGGCAATTTTTAGAGGTGCCCTTTTGAGGGTCCATTGGAATCAGACCAACAGAAAGTGGAATAGGCCCTTTGCGACTGGCTTTCCCTCATCTTCGAGCCAGGCAATGGTTTCGACGCTTGCCATTCGCCGACCTTTACGCGAGACCGTGGCGCGTGTGTTCAACGTGCCCGGCAGCCCGGGTCGAAGATAGTCAACGGTCAGATTGATCGGTTTCGATGGAGGTGATTCTAGATCATCCAACACGGTCAACGAGGCAATTGCTTCCATAAAACTTGCAATTATCCCGCCATGATATGTATCAAGTACGGGGTTGCCTATGTGTCGCTGTTCGAATGGCATACGTGCCACAAAATGCGTGTCGTTGGCTTCAGTTACTGAAAAACCCAAGTGACGGAAGAACGGCACACGATCACATCGCGCCTGTATGTCGCTGAGCTTCATCCGCCTGGGCCTCCTGTATTCATTTTATCCAACAAACTGCCCTTTCCGCGTGTCAGGGCAAAGGTTGCCGATCCTCGGGCGACCTCTTCGCAATCAGCGGTGTCAAACCAGATTTTTCCGGTTCCGAATGCGATGTGTCGGGTCTGCCGATAGCAATCGGCAAACACAATGACGTCGGCACGCGAACTTGCCGGGCGCAGATAGTCGACACGCAGATCGAGGGTTGCCATTGTCTGGACGTCGTCGATCGCCAGAAAGTTGGCTAGCCCAAAGGCGCTGTCCAGGAGTGCTGTCAGGACACCGCCGTGCAACATTGTGCCTTCTTCATCCAAACAGAAATCTGGGTTGAATGGCATCCGTATTTCAACGCCTTGCCGGTCGGCGCGTTCGATCTTTAAGTCCATCTCGGCGATCAGGCCCTTGGCCCTCGAATTCCAGACGCTTGCGATCATCGCAAACCGTTCTGCATCTTTGGTATCACTCATTGCAGCATGCCCTATTTCCCCGAATATGTCGGCTGACGCTTTTCCAGGAAAGCCGACAGTGCTTCGTGATGGTCACCGGTTTGGTGCATGAGTGCCTGATAGGCGGCAGCGGTGTTCAGAAAATCAGGCAGATCCATGCGCTCGGCATTACGCAACAACCTTTTGGCGGTGCGCACCGTGCGCGGCGGCTTGGCGGCAATGACGGCGGCTTTTGCGCGCGCCCTGGCCATCAGATCGTTGTGGGGCACAACCTCTAGCACCATATCAAGGTCCAGCGCTTCGGCCGCGTCTATCATCCGCGCCGAAAACGTCAGTTCGGCTGCCATCTGATAGCCCAGCCGACGGATCAGAAACCAACTGCCCGCATCGCCGGGGATAATCCCCAGGTTGAGGAAGACTTCACCGAACTTTGCCTTCTCCGAGGCGATCCGCATGTCGCACATCATGGTCAGGTCACACCCGGCACCGACCGCCGCGCCGTTCACAGCAGCGATTGTCGGAACATCCAGATTATAAAGCGCGATCGGGATACGCTGAATTCCATTGATATAGCTCTCCGCGACGTCAAGAGGCGGTAGACCAAATTGATCGGTTTTGTTGTGCATGGCCTTAATGTCGCCACCGGCGCAAAAGGCGGACCCCGCCCCGGTCAGGACCATCACGCTGACATCCGGGTTGCGCTGCACCTGATCAAAGACGTCCAGCATAGCCTCGATCATGTTATTGCCGGTGATCGGGTTGCGCCGGTCGGGGTCGTTCAGGGTGACCGTTGCAATACGGTCTTTAATGTCTAGCAGGACGATCGGATCGGTCATCTGCGTTCCTTTTCAGTGTGGGGTGGGGCAGTTATTCTTTGCCGTCGCCGCGTTTTCTTTGTTCAAACAGTTCAGGGTTGATCATATCGCGGGCGTCGTGGCCCAGGTGAAGCGTTTCACCGCCATCGACGTAAACATCCTCGCCAGTGATGAAGCCACCCAACCTGGAGGCAAGATAGATGATCATGCCCGATATATCTTCGGCTGTGCCCATCCTGTTCAGGACCGAGCGGTTCAGCATTTGCCACTGCTCGGACGTAATCGGATAGCGGCCAAGGGCGTCGGTCTTGATTGTGCCGGGAGCGACACAGTTCAGCCGGATGCCATATTCGCCCCATTCGGCCGCCAGCGTTTTCATCATGCCGGTGACACCGGCACGCGCCGCAACGGTGTGGGTAAATCCGGTTAGTGCCGTGCGTGCGGAAATCGCTGTGACGAACACCACCGACCCGCCGCGTTCAAACATGAAATGATCGGCCGCCGCACGCGTCATCTGCCACGAACCGATGAGGTTGTTGCGGATCACCGCCTCGAACCCTTTGTTGGTAATGTCACGTGCTGCGGCGATATATTGGCCGCCCGCATTGTTGACCAGCACGTCCAGCTGTCCGTAGTGGTCCTTGATCTTCAGCATGGCGGCTTCGATGGTGTCCTCGTCGCGGGTGTCGCCGGGCACGACAAAGGCGTCGCCGCCACGCGCGCGGATCATTTTGGCGGTTTCTTCCAATGGTTCCGACCGGCGTGCGAACAGGGCCAGTCGCGCCCCGCAACCGGCCATTTCCAGCGCGGTTGCCCGCCCCATGCCAGAGCCCGATCCGGTGACAAGCGCCACCTGACCGGCCATCAGGTCGGGCGCATAACGTGGGTGTGTCTGTGAAATCATGTTGCTAGCCCGTCAGTTTTTCAGAAGTTCGCCAGAGATGATCAGCTTGCGCACTTCCTGCGTGCCTGCACCGACCTCGAGAACCCGGCCAGTGCGGTAGAGCCGGTTCACCTCGGTGTCGCGCATATAGCCCGCGCCACCGTGAATTTGCACCGCCCTGTCCAGCACAAACGATGTCGCCGCAGCGGCTTTAAAAACCGCAGCGGCGGTCAATTTGTGAATCTCGCCGCGCCCACCTGCGCCCTCTTCGAGACCCTCGCACATTGCCGCAGTACGAAAGGACAGCGTCCGGGCGACCTCTATTTCTGTGTACATGTCGGCCAACATCCCCTGAACCATCTGGAAACTGGCGATTGGCTTTCCAAATTGCTGCCGCGTCTTGGCATAGTCGATGGATATCTCCAGAGCGCGACGGGCGATACCCATTGCGTTAAAACAGACAATTGCGCGCTCTAGATCAAGCCCGCTCATGGTGATGGCAACGCCTGTATCGGGCAGGCCCACCATATTTTCCACGGGGACACGGCACTCATCAAAAACCAACTCGCCGGTAGGCGAGCCGCGAAAGCCCATTTTGTTCAGCTTTTGAGCGACTTTGAAGCCGGGTGTCCCCGCTTCAACGATGAACGCAGAAATCCCCTTGGCACCTTTTTCTGGCGAGGTTTTGGCGTAAACAAGAACGATGTCTGCGATCGGACCGTTGGTGATATAGATTTTGGTGCCGTTCAGGACGTAGTCGCCGCCATCCTTGCGGGCGGTGGTGCGCATCGAGCCTAGGGCGTCCGACCCGGCACCCGGTTCGGTCAGCCCCAATGCACCAATCAGTTTGCCTTCACATAGCCCCGGCAAGAATTTGCGCCGCAGTTCATCATTGGCGTTACGATAAATGTTGTTGACGCACAGATTGTCATGCGCGACCTGGCTAAGGCCGATCGCGGCGTTTGCACGAGACAGCTCTTCGGTGATGACACAAGCCGATGTAAAATCGAGCCCGGCACCGCCGTATTCGGGCGAAACATTTAAGCCAAGATACCCCATCTCCCCCAGCTTCGGGAAAACCGATGCGGGCAGGTCGTCAGTGTCATCCATTTCTGCGTTCAGGTGGTGGAATTCAGACTGGAAAAATCGGTGGGCCTGATCAGCAAGGGCCTGTTGGTCGGTGGTGACAAAGTGGCTGGGTGCGTTGTTGCGCAGATGCGTGGTCATGTTCTTGCTCCTATCCGCGCAAAAGTTCTTCGGCGATGATGATCTTACGCACCTCGCTCGTGCCGGCACCGATCTCCAACAGCTTGTTGGCGCGGTACAGGCGGTTGATCTCAGTGTCTTGCATATAGCCGGACCCACCATGGATGTGGCAGGCTGCTGTGACAGACCGGTTGAAGGCTTCGGCGGCATAAAGGCAGGCAGCGGCAGTCAGCTTGTGAATTTCACCGCGCCCGCCCGCGCCTCTTGGCAAGCCAACACAGGCGGCCAGCGCGCGATAGCTCATGGCGCGCGCGCTTTCGACATCGACATAAATTTCGGCCAGTTTGGACTGCATCATCTGGAACTGTGAAATTGGCTTGCCGAACTGCTCACGCAGCTGCGAGTATTCCAGTGCCAGTTCCAATGCCCGTTCGGCCATACCCACGCACATTAACGCAACCATGGCGCGCTCTAGGTCCAGCCCACTCATTACCACTGAAACGCCAGTGTTTTCCGCCCCGATCATATTACCGGCGGGCACGCGGCAATCCTGGAAAACAAGCTCGCCAGTGGGAGAGCCGCGAAAGCCCATTTTGTCGAGTTTCTGCGCCACCGTGAAGCCGGGTGTAGCCGTTTCGACAATAAAGGCGGAAATGCCCTTGGCACCTTTGGATTTGTCGGTCTTGGCATAAACGAGGACGATATCTGCGATCGGTCCATTGGTGATATAGATTTTGGTGCCGTTCAGCACATAGTCGTCGCCGTCGCGCACCGCAGTCGTCGCCATAGACCCCAGTGCGTCCGACCCGGCACCCGGCTCTGTCAGTCCAAGCGCTCCGACCAGTGTGCCGTTGCACAGGCCGGGAACGTATTGTTCGATCTGGCCTTGCGACCCGTTGCGCAGAAGGTTGTTCAGACACAGATTGTCATGCGCCCCGTGTGACAGACCCACGGCCGGGTTCCATTTCGACAAGATTTCCGACACCAGGGCCTGAGTGAACTCATCCTGGCCGCTGCCGCCGAGTTCAACCGGTGCCGTAATCCCCAGCAGGCCCAGCTCTCCCATTTTTGAAAATAGATCTTCTGGCCACCATTCCTCGGCATCCATCTTTTCCTGTAACGGATGCAGGATTTCACGCGCCACACGATCGACATGGTCGATGATGGCGCGCTGTTCGTCGTTCAGGGCGTAATTGGCTTTGATCGCGGCGATATCTTTAATCGACGGTCCAGTGTGAGCGTTCATTTTCGTCCTTCCGGAGTGGACCCGTTGTCTGGCCATCAAGGAAAATCAAACATATGTTAGAAAAAAGATCAAGGGCCGACGTTACGCCAAGCCGCAACGTCGGCAGAGTATCTTTGCCAATGTTGAAGCTTTCATGAACGATCTACGTTTCCGGTCGGGTTAGCTCTTGCAATTCGATTGCCCCTGGATCGGCGCGTAATGACGATTCCAGAACGTGCCGCTGGATTTTACCGCTGGTTGACCTTGGAAAATCCTCAAAGGCAATAAAGTGAATTTCGCGGGGTAACTTGTAGGTCGCGAGCGAGGCGCGGCAGGCGGCCATTAGCGTGTCCTGGGTTGCAGTGTCGCCAGAGCGTGAGACAAAAGCCACCGGCGCTTCGCCCCAGCGATCGTCAGGCACCCGGACTACGGCTGCGTCGGTGACGTTGGGATCGGCCATCAGCACGCGTTCGATCTCGGCGGGGTAGACGTTTTCGCCGCCGGTCTTGATGAGATATTTCGCCCGGTCAGCGAAACCCAGTGTTCCGTCTGCATTGCGTCGGAACACGTCGCCCAAGTGGAACCAACCATCGCGAAACGCCTCGGTATTGGTGGCGTCTGCATTCCAATAGCCGGAAAACAACGTCGGCCCGCGCATCAACAGCTCTCCGGGGGTGCCGACAGGCACGTCCTGGTCGGTTTCGTCAACCAGACGTATTTCACAAAATGCGCTAATTTGCTTGGACAGGATTTGAGGCGTTACGCCAATCGGGATTGTAGAGCGCGTGGCGGGTGGCAACCCGGTTTCGGTAGAGCCAAAACTGTTCAGATAAGGCGCATTCAATAACGTGGTAATCTCGGAGATCTGATGCGGCGGAACTAGATCTGCCATGGCACCGCAGACTCGAATACCTATGGGTGTAATTCCTTTTTCTTTAAAATGGGCGATGAATGATTCGATCATGCCGGGGATCAGAACCAGCCAGCCAATGCGATGCGTTTCAATGGACCTGCATATAGCTTCCGGATCATAGCCGTCGATCATAACTACGGTGCCACCGCGCAAAAGCGTGGACAGAGCGTGATCGGTCGAGGCCATATGAAACATTGGAGCCCAAGCGACAAATGCGTCCGTTGGGGCAAGGCCTAGTTCGGCGGCAAAGACTGACGCGCGGGCAATCATCGCTCGATGGCTTAGGACTGCCCCCTTGGGCAGGCCAGTGGTGCCGCTGGTATACAGAATGACCAGCCCGTTTTCGGGGTCTTGTGTGACCGGGGTGAAATGGGGGGCCTGCGTCAGGGCGTCCTCGTATTCGCGGCCCAAGGTCAGTGTCGGGATATTCGGGGTCTGGTCGAGCAATTCCTGCAGATCGAGTTCGGTAATAATCAGGCGCGGGGAAACCAGAGTTACGCAATGGCGCAATTCCGCGGCCAGAAGCCGCCAGTTCAGGCAAGCGACGATCAAGCCCGTGGCGGCGGCGGCCAGTTGGACCTCGACATATTCGCGTCGGTTGCGTGACAATACTGCGATTCGCTCTCCGGTGTTCAGGCCGAGTCCCGCGAAGTGCCCGGCCAGCTGGTCGACACGACAAAGCAAAGCGGCATAAGTCGTCCGTTCGTCAGAGTCCTCGATTGCGATGGCATCTGGTAAAGCTGACCCACGATTGCGGAAAAGCTGGTAAACATCCGTCCGTGATGCGCTTTGAGGTGCATGCCCGAGGGACGCTACGGTGCCGCTGCTCAACTGGTTCAGAGGGGCCTTGCACATAGCTTTTCTCCACCTATTGTAATTATTCTAACATGTGTTAGATAAATTCCAATACCGTTTCCGTCCTATACGTACGAGAAACTGATTTTGATCAGGGGAGGCTTCAATGTCCACCAAGGCTTATGTAACCGGGGTCGGAATGGTCCCCTTTCAGAAACCCGGCGCGTCGGAAAGCTATGACGTGATGGCGGCAAAGGCCACCCGCAGCGCGCTGCAGGATGCCGGATTGTCCTACGACCTGATCCAGCAGGCCTATGTCGGCTATGTTTATGGTGACAGCACCTGCGGTCAGCGGGCCTTGTATCAAGTGGGCATGACCGGCATTCCGATTCTGAACGTCAACAACAACTGCTCCACAGGGTCATCAGCGCTTTTTCTGGCGCGTCAGGCCGTTGAAAGTGGGGCGGTCGAGTGCGTCCTGGCCTTAGGATTTGAGCAGATGAAGCCTGGCGCGATCGGGTCGGTGTTCGAGGATCGGGTAAGCCCATTCCAATCGTTTGACGACGAAACCGACGATCTGGTTGGCAGTCCTGAGATCCCGCTGGCGCTGCGGTATTTCGGCGGTGCCGGCAAGGCGCATATGGACGAGTTTGGCACCACCCTGGAAACATTCGCCAAGATCCGCGCCAAGTCTAGTCGGCACGCCTCAAAAAACCCGGTCGCCCTGTTTCGCACTGAGGTAACCGCCGAAGAGGTTCTGGCCGCCAAAGTGGTTTGGCCCGGTGTCATGACTCGGTTGATGGCTTGCCCGCCGACCTGCGGCGCGGCGGCGGCAATTATCTGTTCAAAGGCGTTTGCCGACAAACACGGGCTGGATTCCTCTGTCCGGATTGCGGCACAGGCGATGACCACCGACGGGCCGGAAACCTTCAATGCCCACGATATGCGCGAAGTTGTTGGCACCAGCATGGCTAAAAAGGCCGCCAATCAGGTCTATGAGGCCGCAGGCATCGGCCCCGAAGACATCAACGTCGTCGAGCTGCATGACTGTTTTGCCCATAATGAGTTGATCACCTACGAGGCGCTTGGCCTTTGCGGTCGTGGCGAGGCCGGAAAGTTCGTTGATGATGGCGACAATACCTATGGCGGCAAATATGTAACCAATCCGTCGGGCGGACTTTTGTCTAAAGGGCACCCGTTGGGGGCCACGGGTCTCGCGCAATGCACCGAGCTGGTGCAGCAATTGCGCGGCACGGCCGATGCCCGGCAGGTTTCGGGGGCGCGGCTGGCGCTTCAACATAATCTGGGCCTAGGGGGCGCTTGTGTCGTGACGCTGTACGAGGCGGTATGAGGGCGGCGCATTTGCACGGACGCTGTGGTTGGGGAGGATAGACATGACAGCTAGGCTTGACGGGCGCGTCGCGCTGGTATCCGGATCTGGACGCGGCATTGGCCGCGAGATCGCTTTGAAATTGGCCTCCGAAGGTGCGCGGATCGTGGTCAACGATCTGGATGCGGATCCGGCGGCGCAAACCGCTGAAATGATCCGTGACATGGGCGGTGAGGCCGCGGTCTGCGCCGGGTCGGTGACCGAAGATGGCTTTGCCCAACGGTTCGTTGATACCGGCGTTAATGCCTTCGGCGGGCTGGACATAATCGTTAACAACGCGGGCTATACTTGGGACAGCGTAGTCCAGAAAATGACGGATGAGCAATGGCATGCCATCATAGATGTTCATCTGACAGCACCCTTTCAGATCCTTAGAGCCGCCGCGCCAGTGTTCCGCGACAAGGCCCGCGCCGAAGCTGAAGCGGGGCAGGAAGTGTTTCGCAAGGTTGTGAATATTTCGTCCATCGCCGGAACCGGCGGCAACGCGGGGCAGATCAACTATTCTGCTGCCAAGGCCGGCATCATCGGACTGACCAGAACGATGGCAAAAGAGTGGGGCCGATACAAGGTCAACGTCAATGCCGTGGCCTTTGGCCCGATCCGCACGCGCCTGACCGAAGGCAGCGCCAAGGGGGACAGCACGATCAAGGTTGAAGGCAAGGACATCCGCGTCGGTGTCAGCCCCGATCTGTTAAGCCAGATGGAAACGTCTATTCCACTGGGCCGTGTCGGCACACCCGAGGAAGCCGCAGGGGCTGTCTATCTGTTTTGTGCGCCGGAATCGAACTTCATTTCCGGGCAATATGTGATCTGCGGCGGGGGTTTTGTAATCTAAATAGCCGCCGCTGTTGAATGACCAAGGAGAGTGTGTGCGTGTCACAAGGACCGTTGAAAAACATTAGTATCATCGAACTTGGTCATGTGATCGCCGGACCGCTGGCGGCGACTTTGTTGGCCGATTTCGGTGCCGAGGTGATCAAGGTCGAAAACCCGCGCGGCGGTGACATGATGCGCGATCTCGGCCCCAAGGCGCAGGATGACGGGCTAGGTGTGTGGTGGAAAACACTGGCGCGCAACAAACGCATTTTGGCGCTTAACTGGAAGACCCCTGAAGGACGCGCAATTCTGCGCCGCATGGTCGAAGCCAGTGATGTTTTAGTTGAGAATTTCCGGCCCGGCGTGCTGGAACGCGCTGATATCGGACCCGACGTGTTGCACAGATGGAACCCGGATTTGATCATCCTGCGTATTTCGGGCTATGGGCAGGAAGGCCCGATGAAAAAGACGCCGGCCTTTGGTCGCGCAGCCGAAGCCATGAGCGGATTGTCACATCTGACGGGATACCCCAACGGGCCGCCGATGCATCCAGGGTTTCCGGCGGCGGATTCAACCACCGGGCTGATGGGCGCACTGGGTGTCATGCTGGCGCTGCACGCGCGTGGCAATGGAACCGCAAAAGGGCAGGTCATCGACCTCGCGGTGTTCGAGGGGCTGTTGCGGCTGATCGACTATCACGTGCCTGCGCTGACAGGCGCGGCCGTGTCGCCGCTGCGCAACGGTCTTCGCCAACCGATGGACTTTGCCCCCGGCGGTATGTTCCGCACCAGCGACGGTGTCTGGGTCACGGTATCCGCAGGCGGGGCAGAAACCGCTCGGCGTCTGTTGCGCACGGCGGCCGGGGATGCATTTGCCGACAATCCGCGCTTTGCCACAATGGCCGGGATCAGCGCCAATATGGCCGAGGTTTTTGACGCGCTTCAGAAGTTCATTGGGGCGCGTGATTTTGACACTGTGCAGGCCGAGTTTACAAAAAACGACGCGGTTGCTGCGAGGGTTTTGAGCGTCGAGGATATCGTGAACCATCCGCAGATCGCCCATCGCGGCGACATCGTGGATGTAGCGGGAGAACAGACACGGGTGGTCGGCGCGGTGCCGCACCTGTCAGACACGCCGGGAAGCGTACGCTGGCTTGGCCGGGCCGAGGCCGCCGACAGCCACGCAGTGTTACGCGATCTGGGTTTGAACGAACAAGAAATCGCGGCGCTGGCCTCGTCAGGGGTGGTGGGCATGCCGCAAGAATCCGAGGAAAAAGCATGACTTATCGGTATACTGAGGCGCAGCAGGAAATCCGCGACACCGTTTTGCGTATCTGTGCCGATTTTGATGATGAATACTGGCTGGAAAAAGACCGCAATGGGGGCTTCCCCCACGACTTACACAAGGCTTTGGCGGATGGCGGCTGGCTGGGTATCGCATTGCCGGAAGAGGTCGGCGGTGCCGGACTGGGCATAACCGAGGCGGCAATCATGATGCAGGCCATCGCGGAATCGGGCGGTGGTGCCAGCGGTGCGTCGGCCATCCACATGAACATTTTCGGGCTCAATCCAGTGGTAAAATTCGGCACCCCGGAGCAAAAACAGCGGATGCTGGTGCCGCTTCTGGAGGGGCGCGAAAAGGCCTGTTTTGCGGTAACCGAACCGACGACGGGGCTGGATACAACAAAGCTCAAGACACGGGCAATCCGACAGGGCGACCGGTATGTGGTGCATGGCCAGAAGGTCTGGATTTCAACCGCGCAGGTGGCTCACAAGATGCTGTTGTTGGCCCGCACCACGCCGCTGGAAGAGGTTACAAAGCCCACCGAGGGGTTGACCCTGTTTTACACGACGCTGGACCGGACCTTTGTGGACGTGCGCGAGATCGAAAAAATGGGCCGCAAAGCGGTAGATTCCAATGAGGTGTTCATCGACGGGCTGCCTGTTCCAGCCGAGGATATGATCGGCGAAGAAGGCCAAGGGTTCCGCCAGACCCTACACGGTCTGAATCCCGAACGCATACTGGTGGCGGCGGAATGCGTCGGCATTGCGCGAAACGCGATCAAACGGGCGTCGGAATATGCAAAGGAGCGACATGTCTTCGGCCGTCCGATCGGGCAGAATCAGGGCATCCAGCATCCGCTTGCCAAAGCCTGGGCCAGGGTCGAATCCGCCAATCTGATGGTGATGCATGCCGCGGCTCTGTATGATGCGGGCGAGCCATGTGGTGTCGAGGCGAATGCTGCAAAGCTGCTGGCAGCGGAAGCCGCAGTGGAGGCGACGCAGACGGCCCAGATGACGTTTGGCGGTTTTGGATACGCCAAGGAATATCATGTTGAGCGGCTGGTCCGCGAGGCGTTGTTGTTCCACATCGTACCGGTGACGCCGCATATGCTGATGTCGTTCATTGCCGAAAAGGCGCTTGGGCTGCCAAAATCCTACTGAAAGGGGCCACTATGAAAGATGTATTGCGCACCACCGGCTTCTATTTCGATGAAGTCGAGATTGGTGCCCGCTTCGAAACCCGCAGCCGGACAGTGACCGAGGCTGACCTTGTTGGGTTCTGTAACCTGATGTGGATGACGGAATCATTGTTCACCGATACTGAGCATGCCCGCGACGGCGCTGCGGCGCATGGGCGGGTGGTGCCTGGGGTGATGGTTTACGCAATGGCCGAGGGGCTGTTGACGCACACGATGGAGGGCACGGGTCTGGCGTTTCTTCATGCTGATTTCAGTGTGAAGGGGCCTACTTTTGTCGGTGATACAATCCACGTTGAAGTCGAAATTATCGAGGCCCGTCTAACATCTAGGCCGGGACGTGGTCTGGTGCGCAGCCGAAACCGGGTGCTCAAGGCGGATGGCAGCGAATGTATTGTCTACGAGCCGCTTCGCATGCTGCGTCAGCTAAACGCAACTCAGTAAAATACACCTAATTTGAGAGATCACATAAATCTTGCCAAAAAATCTAACGCATGTTAGGTTTTTTGAAACGCTAGCGAAATTGCTAGCAGGGGGGGAAAGATGACTGACTCGCAAGAGCCGGTTTTTGGGTTCACACGAACCGAACTACGGGACCGAAATACCGTCTATGCGCTGGGTCTTTTCCAGGACCAGACTGTTGTCGTGACTGGTGCGGGTGGCGGGCTTGGCCTGGCTATCGCGGCATTGTTCGCCCGCCTGGGCGCACGGCTGGCGATCTGTGGGCGCAACCCTGAAAAACTGGAAAGCGCGGCGGAATTCCTGCGTTCGTTTGGCGGCGAAGTGATGGCGCGCGAAATGACGATACGCGACCCTGAACAGGTTGCCGCCTTTGTGGACGCTGTTCATGAACGTTTCGGTGGGCTGCATGTTCTGGTCAACAATGCAGGCGGACAGTTTCCGCAGCCGGCCTTGGACTTTTCCATAAAAGGTTGGAACGCGGTGATCGACACCAATCTGAATGGTACCTGGTGGATGATGCAGGCGGTAGCGAAAAATTGGGTCGAGACCGGAACCCAGGGCAATATTGTCAGCATCGTCGCAGATGTCTGGCGCGGAATGCCCGGTATCGCCCATACCGCCGCGGCACGCGCCGGGGTGATATTCCTGTCCAAATCTGTCGCAGTTGAATGGGCACCTTACGGTGTACGTGTGAACTGTGTCGCACCTGGATGCTGCGAAAGTACCGGGTTTGGAAATTATCCAGCCGAGGGTGCCGCGACGTTCAAGGAATCCAACCCCATGCGCCGGGCGGGCGACGAATGGGATGTTGCCGAAGGAGTTGTTTATATGGCGGCACTGTCGGGCAAATTTATAACCGGAGAGGTTCTAAACATAGATGGCGGTCAGCAGATGTGGGGTGATCCCTGGCCGACGGGACGTCCTGATTACTTCAAGATAGACTGAGAGAGAGAACGGCGGGATGGTGAGTTTTGATTTGCTGGGAGGCGCGCACGGATGAATGGACCTGTAACATCAGGCAGCGGCCAGGTGCCGGTTTTGGAATGCATCGGCATAGAGCGGCGGTTTGGCGGGCTTGTCGCGGTATCGGGCGTGGATCTGAGACTTGAGAAAGGCGAAATCTTCGGTCTTGTCGGTCCCAACGGCAGTGGAAAAACGACGCTGACCAACGCGATCACCGGCTTTTACCCGCCACAAAAGGGGAAGATCCTGTTGGGCGGTAGGGATATTACTGGAACCGCGCCGCACAAGGTTGCGGGCATGGGAGTTGCGCGGACATTCCAGAACCTTGCGTTGTTCAACGGAATGAGCGTGCTCGACAATATTTTATTGGGGCGTCACATCCATATGAACCCTGGCGTGATCCGCACGGCGCTATACTGGTGGTTGGCGCGGCCCCAGGAAATTGCCAACCGAGAAGTCGTGGAAGAGGTAATCGACTTTCTTCAACTGGAAAGCATCCGGCACGAGATGGTCGACGGAATCCCGATCGGGTTGAAGAAACGTGTGGAGTTGGCCCGTGCTTTGGTGGCCGAACCGCATCTTCTGATACTGGATGAACCGATGGCCGGGATGAACCAAGAAGAAAAAGAGTACATGGCGCGGTTCATTCTGGATGCCCGCGCCGAGCGCGGCGTCAGTGTCCTGCTGATCGAGCATCATATGGACGTTATCATCGGGATCTGTGACCGAATGTTGGCGCTGAATTATGGCGAAATGATTGCCAGCGGCATCCCAAGAGAAGTCATTAAAAATCCGCGCGTTATCGAGGCCTATATCGGAGGCGCACATGCCGAATAATCCTTCATCCACCGTTCTAAAGGCCGTGCCAAACGCCGGGGACGATACTATTGCGCGCCTTCTGATGCGCAATGCAAGAGAGTATGGCAATGATATTGCGATGCGCGAGAAAGACCGTGGTATCTGGCGGGAAGTGACCTGGTCTGCCTATGCTGAGGAGGTGCTGCGCTGCGCCGCCGGCTTCATGGCTCTGGGCGTGAAGCCCGGTGACGCGGTCATTATTCTGGGTGACAATCGCGTGAGGCTTTATGCTGGAATGACCGCGATGTCGATGCTGCGCGCCTATGCCATGCCGGCCTATCCCGGCGCGACGCTTGACGAGTTGAAGCATTTCTTTGGGGAAGCCCACGTTGTAGCCGCTTTGGTCGAAGATCAAGAACAGGTCGACAAGATCCTTGAGCTGCGCGACGCTGGAACGTCGGTGGCATCTATCGTTTACGATGAGGCGCGCGGGTTGAATCTCTATGATGCGCCTGGCCTGCAGTCGTGGGAAAGCCTGGTGGAAGCGGGTGCCAAGAGACTGTCTGCCGATCCGGATTTGCGTCGGCACCTGATTGAGGAGTCCAAGCCAGAAGATCCGGCGGTGTTCATGCATTCCTCGGGTACGACGGGCAAGCCTAAGGGGATCGTGCTGAGCCAAAAGAATGTGTTGTCGGGTGCGCGCAATGCCCATGCCGGAGGTGCTTTTGAATATGGCGAAGAAATTTTGGCCTATCTGCCAATGGCATGGGTTGGTGACTTTGCTCTGACGGTGGCGTCGGCGATCGCGTTCCGCTTTACCGTCAGCGTGCCGGAGCGTCAGGAAACCGTGCAGCGTGACCTGCGCGAGATTGCACCCAGCCTGTATCTCGCCGCACCGCGCAGTTGGGATCACATGTTGACTGCCATTCAGGTGGGCATGGAGAATTCAACGCCTCTGAAGAAATGGCTCTATCATTTCTTTATGGATCGGGCTGTCGAGGCCGAACGGCGCAAGCTGAACGGTCTCAGTGGCGGACCCTTTGAGCGGCTGGGTCGGCTGGTCGGCGAGAAACTTATTTTTGGCCCGATCAAGGACCAGTTCGGCTTGATCCACCTTAAACGCGCCTTCACCGGTGGTGAAGCTATCGGCGAAGATACTTTCATTTTTTACCGGGCCCTTGGTATCAAATTGCGCCAGCTTTACGGCCAGACCGAAAACAGCGCGTTCAACGCTATCCAGGCCCCTGGCGAGGTGAAGTTGCATACCGTCGGCAAGCCCTTGCCGGGCGTCGAAGTGAAGATTGCCGACGATGGCGAAATCCTCATGAAGGCGGACAGCGTGTTCAAAGGGTACTTCAAAAATGAGGCGGCCTCGGCCGAGGCATTGCAGGATGGATGGTTGCACAGCGGCGACGCCGGTTATCTGGAAGACGACGGCCATCTCGTTGTTCTGGGGCGCGTATCCGAGGTAGTCTTTACCCAAAGCGGCGAACGATATGTTCCCAACTATATCGAAAACCGTCTCAAGTTCAGCCCCTACATCAAAGATGCCGCTGTGGTTGGCGCGGGACGGGACGAATTGACGGCAATGATCTGTATCGATGCCGAGGCGGTCGGGCATTGGGCCGAAGTCAACGGTGTGCCCTACGTATCCTATGCGGATCTTTCCCAAAGACCTGAGGTGGCTGAATTGGTGAAAGAGGCATTTGTTCGGGTGAACAAGGCGGTGACCGAAGGCCTGCAATTGCATCGCTATGTTTCATTGCACAAAGAATTTGATCCGGATGACGGCGAGATTACACGAACCCGTAAACTGCGGCGCAAAGTTGTAGAAGAACGCTACGGTCAGGTGATCGAGGCGCTTTATAACGGTGCAGCCGATATTCACGTCAAAGCGGTCGTAACGTACGAAACAGGCGAAACGGGGACTGTCGAACGCACCCTGTTGATCAGGGAGATATAAGATGGATTTAGTTTTTCTGGCAGAGCTGACAGTGAATGGCGCGCTGACAGGCCTGCTTTACTCGCTTTTTGCAATTGGGCTTGTCCTGATTTACAAATCGTCGTCGGTGCCAAACTTGGCTCAGGGGGCCCTAACCATGTTGGGTGCCTATGTGGTGCTGGCATTCTCGCATAATATGGGGTTGCCGCTTTGGGTGGCCATTCCTTTGGCGGTGGTGATCATGTTCTTTGTGGGCATCGGCATCGAAAAAGTTGCGCTGCGCCGATTGGCGGGGCGCCCGGTCATTATGATCCTGATGATGACAATGGGGATCGACATCTTTCTGCGCGGCACCACCCTGGCGATTTGGGGCGGGTCTTCGCGTTCGGTTGATTTGGGGGTCAGCTATGAACCGCTCTTTGTGGGGGACGTGCTTCTTAGCCGTATCCACATTGTCGGTGCCAGTGTTGCGCTCGCCCTGTTTGTTGCCTTTTTTCTGTTCTTCCGCAGTCGGCTTGGTATTCGTTTGCGGGCCATTTCTGACGATTATATGGCATCCTGGTCTGTGGGTATTTCGGTTGAACGGGGTGTTGGCCTGTCCTGGGGACTGGCGTCGATCGTGGCGGTGGCAACCGGTGTGATTTGGGGCGAAATCCAGGGCGTCGATCAGTCGTTGTCGATCCTGCTGCTCAAGGGGCTGACAGTGGCCGTTTTGGGCGGGCTGGACAGTATCATCGGCGCGATTGTCGCCGGTATCATTCTGGGCATTCTGGAAAGTGTCGGTTCATTTTATCTAGATGAAATTGTCGGAGGTGGCAGCCGGGATCTGATTGTCGCTGCCGTGTTGATCCTGACGGTGATGATCCGCCCGCATGGCCTGTTTGGCCGTCATGACATCGAAAGGGTCTAGATTATGTTTTACGGTCTCTCAGGTGTTCGCCACAATAGTTACGTTTCTGATAGCAAGCTCTTCCCGGTTCCGGCTGATCGCAACGCCGTTGTGTTCTTCTTGCTGCTCGGGCTCGCAGCACCCTATCTGGTCAGTTCGCTTTATCTGAACAGTTACATTCTGCCTTGGCTGATCTGGACGGCGGCCGTATTGGGACTGAACCTTGTAACGGGTTGGGCCGGACAACTGCATCTGGGATATGCGGCCGTTATGGCCGTTGGTGCCTATTCGGCTGTTCACGCGGCGAAATTCGGAATTCCATGGGAGTTTGCCTTGCTTATAGGCGGTCTAGCCTCTTCGGTAATCGGAAGTCTGTTTGCTTTTGCGGCGCTGCGGACCAAGGGGCTTTACCTGGCCCTCACAACCCTTGCGATGCAGTTCGTGATGGACTGGGTACTGACCCATTCGCCAACGATCGCAGGGGGATCGCACGCGTCCTTGCAATCGCCCACCTTTGCGTTGTTGGGGCAGGACATTACTTCGGATGCAGGTCTGTATTACGTTGCATTCGGCTGGTGCGTTCTGGTCACGATCTTCATGCTCAACCTGCGACGCACCGGATTGGGCCGGGCCTTGGTTGCCGTGCGGGAAAAGGATTTTGCCGCAGCTATTCTGGGTGTGAACAGTTTTTACTATAAACTTGTCGCGTTTGCCGCATCGTCATTTATCGCAGGTGTCAGCGGCGCGATCCTAGTGTCGACGTTCTACTTTCTTGCGGCCCCAGAACAGTTTGCCGTGAACGTATCCATTCAGGTTCTGGCGATGGTGATTGTGGGCGGGCTCGGCAGCATTCTTGGAAGCTATCTGGGAGCCGCACTCATCCTGCTCATGCCCGGGGTCGTGAACCAGTTGTTCTCATTGGGAGCTAATCTTTTGGGGTTGGATTTAGGCATCGAAACGCTAGCGCACATTCCGAACGCGGCCTACGGCGCACTGATTGTCATCTTCCTGATGGTCGAGCCCTTGGGGCTTGGAAAACTCTACGCCAATGTCAGGGATTACCTGATGGTTTGGCCCTTTGACCAGCTTAAGAAATAGGGGGCGACATGGCACAGCCTAAAACCACAGCGACCGACCAGATACTGTCTCTGAACAGCATTGAAGTTTTGTACGATTCAGTTCTGCTCGCGATTAAAGGGGTCTCGATCGAGGTTCCCCGTGGAGGAATGGTTGCCCTTTTGGGTTCCAACGGAGCAGGCAAAAGCACCACCCTGAAAGCAATCAGTGGATTGCTAAAGGCCGAACGGGGCAAGGTCAGCCGGGGGGAAATTTGCTTTGACGGTAAACTTATCGGCAACATCCTGCCGCAAGACCGCGTTGCGATGGGTATCTGCCACGTCATTGAAGGCCGCCGGGTATTCGAGCATATGACACCGGATGAAAACCTTGAGGCGGCAGCGCCGATGTCGATGTCGCGCCAAAAGGTGAATTCGGAAAAAGCCCGCATATACGAATATTTTCCGCGCCTTGCGGAACGCAAAGCATCACAGTCGGGGTATCTGTCAGGCGGCGAACAACAAATGTTGGCCATCGGGCGTGCGCTAATGACCCAACCGCGCCTGTTGATGTTGGACGAACCCAGCCTCGGGCTTGCTCCGTTTCTGGTGGCCGAAATTTTTGGAATTATCCAGCGTATCAACAAGGAAGATGGCCTGTCGGTTTTACTGGTAGAGCAAAACGCGCTGGCCGCGCTGGAGATCGTTTCGCACGGCTATCTGATCGAAAATGGCCGCGTCGTGATGCACGATTCGGCAGAGGCGCTGAAGGCAAACTCCGACATTCAGGAGTTTTATCTCGGTGGAGGTGAAGGCAAGAATTTTCACGACATCAAGCACTACAGCAGACGGAAGCGCTGGCTGAGCTAGCGTTTGCGTTTGAATGTTCACAGAGGAGGGACCAACCAATGAAAACCAAGACTTATGTAAAACGATTGGCTGCGGCAGCCGTGATGGGGCTGACGAGCCTGTCGGCCGCGAATGCAGCTGAGGACAAGATCAAGTTCGGTTTGTGTTATGATCTGAGCAAGTCCTACACATTTGTGACGCCGCAAATCACGCAGGCTGCGCAAGATCTGGCCACCCTAACCAATATGAAGGGCGGCATCGGTGGTCATGAAATTGAAATCATCGTTGAAGATCACGGCAACGAGCCGCAGCGTGGTATTGAATGCTACGAAAAGCTCAAGCGTGAAGGCGTGTTTGTGTTCGACACGCTGTCGACGCCGGTTTCCGTCGCTGTGCTGCCGCGGATTATGAAAGACAAGAATATTCTGATTCAATCTCTTGTAGGCCGGGGGGACGCCGCTGATGGATCGGTGTTCAGCCAGATCTTCCCGGTTGGTCCCACCTATTGGGGCCAAGCCGCTAACGATATTGCCTATATCAAAGAGCAAAGCGGTGGTGACATGAAAGGTGTCAAGGTCGGTTTCGCCTATCTGGACTATCCCTTTGGTCAGGAACCGATCGAAATCCTGAAAACACTGGCCGAAAAAGAAGGCTTTGAGCTTTTGCTTTATCCGGTGCCGCTGCCCGGCAGTGATCAGGCGAGCGTTTGGACCAAAGTGCGTCGCGACAAGCCCGACTATGTGGTTGCCTGGCTTCTCGCAGGTGGGCACGTCGTTGCTGCCAAGGAGATGAAACGCAACGGCTTTCCGATCAGCAATTATATCTCGGTCAACTGGCTGAATGAGGTGGACATCGCCAACATCGGAGCCGAGGCCGCAATCGGGCTCAAGCGGGGGACCAATGTGGCCGGCGGGCAGGATCTTCCGATCATTCAGGAAATCCTTGCCGACGTTTACGGCGCGGGCAAAGGTGCCGGGCCGGTCGAAAAGATCAACGACGTGTATTACAATACCGGTCTGGCGATCTACTCGGCTGCATTTGAAGCGGCGCGCCTTGCGGTCGAGCAGAATGGTTTCCCAGTTACGCCCGATTCCATGAAGGCTGGCTATGAAAGCATCGTGGATTTTGACGCCAACGGTCTGTTCGCCCCCATTACGGTGACAGCGGATGATCACGGCGGCGGCGGTAAGACCCGTATCGAGATGTGGGATGGCAAAACCTGGGTCCCTCAGCAGGACTGGACCGCAGCCTATACCGACGTAATCTGGGACGTGGTCAAAGAAAGCTCAAGCAAGTTCACGGTTGAGTAAGAAAACGTGGCTGGGGGTTCGCCCCCAGCCTTCCACCGGGTTTGAACCAACACGAACCAGTTTTGCTCAAACCCGTATCTCAAGGACATTCCATGACAGATAACCCAATTGAACTCACCGTTGAAAACGGTGTGGCAACAGTTTTTATTAACCGACCAGAGCGAAAGAATGCCTTGTCAGTAGTGGCAGCGAACGGGTTGGCGGATGCCTGGGAACAGATCGAGGCTGACGATAGTATCCGCGTCGTCATCCTGACCTCCGCCGATTGTGGTGTGTTCAGCGCCGGGCTCGATCTCAAGGAAGCTGCCGAGATTGCCCGCGACGAAGGTATCGATATCCTGTCCAAAATGCGCGATCCGTTCCATGACCGGATGCGGACCTGTTCCAAGCCGATTATTTCAGCGATGACCGGATCGCTAATGGCCGGTGGCATGATGCTGACCCTGATGAGCGACCTGCGGGTCGGACTGAAAGGAACGAAGGTTGGCATAACCGAGGTCAAGATTGGTCGAGGATCGCCGTGGGCGGCCCCGGGCCTGTCGATGCTACCGCAACCGGTCCTGATGGAGATTGTCCTGACGGGGGATCTGATGCCGATCGAACGGCTGCACGACTATGGTTTTACTAATTACCTGGAAGAAACACCTGACGCCGTACGGACCCGTGCCCGCGAACTGGCGGACCGCATCGCTTCGGGCGCGCCGTTGTCGGTGATCGCCGCCAAAGCAAGTGTGCGCGCAACGATGGATCTGGGCTGTGCTGCTGGATTAGAAGAAGGCAAGCGGTTGCATGAAGTTGTCTACGCCAGCCAGGATGCCATCGAAGGCCCGCGGGCTTTTGCTGAAAAACGCCCCCCGGTTTGGCAGGGTAGATAGGTAACCAGGAGCTTGATATGTCTGACCTTATGCGATTTGACGTCGACAACGGGGTGGGGGTCTTGCGATTCACGCAGCCCGCGCGCCGGAACCCTTATAGCCTGGCATTTGTTGACCAGTTTATTGCGGCTCTTGATGTGGCGCAAAGGGATGATGCGGTGCGTGCCGTTGTGATGACTGGCGGCGATTATTTTTCAAGCGGCGGTGATCTTGTCGGGTTTCGGTCCGAGATCGCAAAAGGCGCGCGTGCAACCTATGAGATGGTTGACAAGGTGCATAGTGGCGGGCGCGCGGCATACGGGTTCAACAAGCCGCTGATTGCTGCCGTGAATGGCGTCGCCTATGGCGCAGGAATGAGTTTGGCGCTGTGTGCCGACGTGATTGTCGCCGCTGAAGATGCGCGGTTCTGCCAAGTTTTTTCAAAAGTGGGTGGCTGCCCCGACACGGGATCGAGCTGGCTGTTGCAACAGCGCATGGGGTCAGGCGCGGCACGCCTTCTGGTGCTGACCGGGCGTGAGATTTCGGGCAAGACGGCCCATCAGATGCGGGCAGTAGAAGAATGTGTGCCCGCTGACGAAACCGAAGCTGCCGCGATCGCAATCGCGACCGAGATGGCAGCAAACCCGATGTTTGGAATGAATTGCAGCAAACGCGTGATGCGTGAGGCCGCGGAGTGCTCTTTCGAGGAAGCTTTGGACATTGAGTGCCGCGCGCAGACCATTCTGCTTGGCGCGCATGATTTTCCCGAAGCAATGAATGCTTTCACAGAGAAACGAAAGCCGAGATTCCGAGACTGCTGAGTAAAGAGATTCAAAATATACTAACCTCAAGAGGAGATTATCGCCCATGAAGGTACTTGTACCTGTAAAGCGCGTGATTGACTACAACGTGAAAGTGCGCGTCAAAGCGGACGGATCGGGTGTTGATCTTGCTAATGTAAAAATGTCGATGAACCCGTTTGACGAAATTTCCGTCGAACAGGCGATCCGTCTGAAAGAAGCCGGTCAGGTCGAAGAGGTCGTGGTTGTTTCCATCGGCGTCAAGCAGGCTCAGGAAACATTGCGCACCGCTTTGGCCATGGGCGCGGACCGCGCGATCCTCGTTGTCGCCACAGACGACGTACACAACGACATCGAACCACTGGCCGTTGCCAAGATCCTCAAAGCGATTGTGGATGAAGAGCAGCCTGGTCTGGTGATGTGCGGCAAGCAGGCCATCGACAATGACATGAACGCGACCGGCCAGATGCTGGCAGCGTTGATGGGGTGGTCGCAGGCGACATTTGCATCCGAAGTGGAGATTGCAGGCGACAAAGCCAAAGTCACACGTGAAGTGGACGGCGGTTTGCAGACCATCGAAGTTTCGATGCCCACGGTCATCACCGTTGATTTGCGCCTGAACGAGCCACGGTATGCGTCCCTGCCCAACATCATGAAGGCAAAGAAAAAGCCGATGGATGAAAAGACACCGGCAGATTACGGCGTTGATGTTTCCAACCGCCTGGAGATCGTGAAAACCGTTGAACCAGCAGAGCGCGCAGCCGGTATCATGGTTGCATCCGTGGATGAACTGGTAGCGAAACTTAAAGAAGCGGGGGCCGTGTAATGGCTGTTCTACTCCTTGCAGAAATAACCGATGGCGAATTGGCGATGGATGCCACGGCCAAGGCCGTGACTGCCGCCAAAGCATTGGGCGATATCACCATACTGGCCTGTGGCGGCTCAGCTGCTGCGGCAGGTGAAGCGGCGTCAAAAATCGACGGGGTTTCCAAGGTGCTTGTCGCCGAGGATGCCACGCTGGGTCACCGCCTCGCGGAATCCACGGCAGCGCTTATCGTGTCGATGGCGGGCGATTACGATCACATCGTTGCCCCTGCCACGACAGACGCAAAGAACGTGATGCCACGGGTTGCGGCACTGCTGGATGTGATGATCATCTCTGACGCCTCCGGCGTGATTGATGCCGATACGTTTGAGCGGCCGATCTATGCGGGCAATGCGGTTCAAACGGTTAAATCTTCTGACGCGAAGAAAGTCATCACTTTCCGCGCGTCGACATTTGATGCTGCTGGCGACGGCGGGTCTGCCTCGGTCGAGACGATCTCGGCGGTTGAAGATCCCGGTCTGTCGTCCTGGGTCGAAGACCACGTGGCGGCAAGCGACCGCCCCGAGCTGACTTCGGCCGGTGTTGTTGTGTCCGGTGGCCGCGGTGTTGGGTCTGAAGAAGACTTTGCGCTGATCGAAAAGCTGGCGGACAAGCTGGGCGCGGCTGTTGGCGCATCCCGCGCTGCGGTCGATTCGGGCTATGCCCCGAACGATTGGCAGGTTGGCCAAACAGGTAAGGTTGTGGCCCCTAGCCTCTATGTAGCAGTCGGTATATCAGGCGCGATCCAGCACCTGGCCGGGATGAAAGACAGCAAGATCATCGTCGCGATCAACAAAGATGAAGAAGCGCCGATCTTTCAGGTTGCCGATTACGGGCTGGTTGCAGATCTGTTCGAGGCCGTGCCTGAACTGCTCGAAAAGCTCTGATACATGGTCGCCAAATTTCCGACCTTACGATACCCTAAAGGCCCGCCGGTTAGGCGGGCCTTTTCCCGGTTTGGGGCGGCTGATCACTTGGGCTTGGGCCGTTTCAGGATGTCAGGGTTGTGCTCACCCAGTGCAGGCGGCGGAGTGATGTCGTGGCGCGCAGGTGTGGCAGAGAATTTGATGGGCGGTTTGGTGGTCCAGACGGCCCCTTCAGTGGGATGGTCGATGGTTTGGAAAAATCCTGTCGCGGCCAGATGGGGGTCTTGCGGCAGATCTGACAGCATCCGCACGGGCATGGCCGGAATGTCGGCTTGTTCGGTCAGTTCAATCCACTGGGCGGTGGTGCGTGTCGTCGCTATTTGCGCCACCATGTCATAGATCCCTCCGATATTCCGGCTGCGTTCGTCCATGTTCGTGACCCAGGAATGATCGAGCATGTCGTCGCGCCCCACGGCTTTGAAAAACCGCGCCCATTGCGCATTCGAGTAGGGCAGGATGGTGATATAGCCATCTGCGGTTTTTACTGGGCGTCGATGCGGGACCAGCATCCGTTGGTATCCGAAGCTTTGCGGTTCGGATTCAAATGTTGCCTCGGCCATATGTTCGACCAGTAGGAAGGAGGCCAGTGTTTCGAACATCGGAACCTCGACATGTTGGGCCTGCCCGGTCCGTTCGCGGTGATACAGCGCGGCCATGATCGCATAGGCCGCAGTGACCCCGCCAAGCTTGTCGGCGATAATCGTGGGAGCATAGGCAGGTGGATTGTCCGGGTTGCACATTGTGGCCAGTCCGGCCATGCCGGAGACAGACTGGACGCTGTCGTCATAGGCGGGCTTGTTGCGATACGGCCCGTCCGAGCCGAACCCGACTGCGGCCACGGTAATCAGCTTGGGATTGCGTTCGCGCAGGGTCTCGGGGGAAAGGGACAGCCGCGCCAGCGCAGCGGGGCGGACGCTGGATACAAATACATCCGCATCATCCAGCAGGTCAAGCAAAGCGGCGCGGTCCTTTTGGGTTTTCAGATCAAGGGTAATGCTGCGCTTGTTGCGATTTGTGCCCAGAAATGCCGCACCCATACCAGGCGTCCGGGCAGGTTGCACCTGACGCAGCATGTCGCCTTCGGGGCTTTCGACCTTGATGACATCGGCACCCAGATCACCAAGCATTTGCGTGGCAAGGGGGCCGAATACAACCGACGTCATGTCGATGACCCTGACGCCTGCAAGCATGCCGTCTTTACTGATGCTCATGGTTAGAACCCGCTTTTATTGAGGTGGAGAGTTGCATTAAATCTAACAGGTGTTAGAATTGAAGGCAACTTAGATTCGATCTATCGAAGGAGCAGTCGAAATGCCGGAAAATCAGGGGCCGGATAAAACCTTCCGGGACGGATTGGCAAAGGGGCAGATCAACTTGCAGCAATGTAATGATTGCAAAAAGTTCATTTTTTTCCCGCGCGTTTTGTGCCCACATTGCAAAGGGCAGTCCTTGACATGGCACCCGGCATCCTGCGGCGGTATCGTTCACACCACGACCACCGTGCGGCGAAAGCCTGAGCGTGGGGGTGACTATAACGTTTGCATGGTTGAACTGGCTGAGGGGGTGCGGATGATGAGCCGGGTCGATGAAATCTCTCCTGCCGAGGTGACGATCGGGTTGCCGGTCACGGCCTTTGTCGGTGAAATTGACGGTGTTCCTGCCGTGCTGTGTAAGCCGGTGGAGGAATGAACCATGGTTGATCAATTGCGCGGAAAATCCGCGATCGTCGGCGTGGGGCATGCAGGTTTTGGCGAGGCACCGGGGTTTTCGGCCTATGACATTATGGCGCAATCAGCACTCGCGGCGCTGGACGATGCCGGACTGAAGCTGAGCGATGTCGATGGTCTGTTCTGCACCATGATGGAAGATGCCATGCCGGTCCTCATGGCGGCCGAATATCTGGGGATTCAGCCGCGCTATGTCGATGGCACGATGACGGGCGGTTCGTCGTTTGTGAACTATCTGACCTCGGCGACACTGGCGTTGCAGGCTGGGCTTTGTGATGTGGCGCTGATCTGTTACGGATCCAATCAGCGTACGGCGTCAGGGCGGCTTGTGACCGCGTCAAAGCTGCCGCCCTACGAAGGGCTGTATAACCCGCGCTATCCGATCTCGGCATATGCGATGGCTGCGGCGCGGCATATGTATGAATATGGCACGACACGCGAACAACTGGCCGACGTAGCCGTTGCGGCACGCGCCTGGGCCCGGCATAATCCCGAAGCCTTTGAGCGCGACGCGTTGACCCGCGAAGATGTACTGGGTGCGCGTATGGTGGGCGATCCGCTGACCACGCGCGATTGTTGCCTAGTGACCGATGGCGGTGGTGCCATCGTGATGGTGCGGGCCGATCGGGCGCGGGATTTCCCCAAGGCACCAGTCTATGTCCTGGGGTCTGCGGCGGCCAGCAGCCATCGGCAAATCTCGCAAATGCAGGATTTCACGGTTACGGCGGCGCGCGACTCCGGCAAACGTGCCTTTGCGATGGCCGGGGTGACGCCGGGCGATATCGACGTCGTTGAGCTGTATGATGCGTTTACCATCAACACCATCCTGTTTCTCGAAGATCTCGGGTTCTGCGCCAAGGGCGAAGGCGGCGGATTTGTTGCCGATGGCCGGATCGCGCCGGGCGGGGCGTTGCCAGTCAACACCAATGGCGGTGGGCTGTCATGTGTGCACCCCGGAATGTACGGCATCTTCACGGTGATCGAGGCCGCACGCCAGATCAGAGGTGATGCGCCGGGGTTGCAACAGGATAACGTGGAGCTGGCGCTGGCGCATGGCAATGGTGGGGTATTGTCTAGCCAAGTTACGGCCATTCTCGGCGCGGCCAGCACCGTTTGATTTAAGCAAGGAAAAACCGGAAATGCCTTTGGATATT
The DNA here is from genome assembly GCF_006064855.1 of Sulfitobacter sp. BSw21498. NCBI lineage: Bacteria > Pseudomonadati > Pseudomonadota > Alphaproteobacteria > Rhodobacterales > Roseobacteraceae > Sulfitobacter > Sulfitobacter sp. BSw21498. The sequence continues at coordinate 80,696 of NZ_CP040754.1, read as the reverse complement.
GATGCGCTGAACGCTTGGGAATTCAAAGACCTGGAGCACAGCTATACCAAGCGGGACACGATGCTTTATGCCCTTGGTCTGGGGTTCGGAGAGGACCCAAACGATGAAAAAGAACTGGCCTATGTCTATGAAGACGGTCTGCTGGCCGCGCCAAGCATGGCCGTCATTCTGGGATATCCCGGTTTCTGGCTGAGCGACCCGCGCACAGGGGTCGAATGGAAAAAGGTCCTGCACGGTGAACAATGGTTGGATGTGTTCAAGCCCCTGCCTGTCGAGGGTAAGGTGATCGGGCGCACCCGGATTGATCATATTTCTGACAAGGGCGAAGGCAAGGGCGCGGTGCTTCATATCAGCCGCGATATCATTGACGCGGCCAGCAATGAGACGCTGGCGCGGGTTTCGATGTCGACCTTTGCGCGTGGTGATGGCGGCTTCGGTGGTGAGAAGATTGCTGGGCCTATTCCGGCTACGTTGCCGGATCGGGCACCGGACCATATTTGCGATCTGACCACACTGCCGCGCCAAGCGCTGATTTACCGACTGAGCGGTGATTACAACCCACTTCATGCCGACCCGGCGGTTGCGAGATCGGTGGGGTTTGACCGTCCGATCCTTCATGGTCTGGCAACCTATGGTCTGGGCTGCCGAGCGATCTTGAAGACGATCTGCGACTATGATGCAAGCCGCCTGACCGGTTTGGATGTGCGTTTTTCCGCGCCGGTTTACCCCGGTGAAACTGTGCGCTTCGAAATCTGGCGGGACGGCACAGAGGTTCGGTTTCGAGCAGTGGTACCCGAACGTAACGTGGTGGTGCTGAACAATGGCGCTGCAAGGCTTGCCTGAGGAGAGAGACATTTGACACAACCGCTTGACGATATTCTGGTGCTGGATTTTAGCACACTTTTGCCCGGTCCGATGGCCACGCTGATGCTGGCCGAAGCCGGGGCGGAGGTCATCAAACTGGAGCGTCCGGGCTCCGGCGAAGACATGCGCCTGACAGAGCCAATGATCGAGGGCCGCAGTCTGGGCTATGCTATCCTGAACCGGGGCAAGAAAAGCATCGCGCTGGACCTCAAGGCGGAAGGGGCTGTGGCCAGTTTGCGGTCGCTAATCGAAAAGGCCGATGTTATCGTCGAGCAATTCCGTCCTGGCGTCATGGAACGGTTGGGACTGGGGTATGATGCGGTCAGGACGCTTAACTCCAAAATCATCTATTGTTCAATAACAGGGTACGGCCAGAGCGGCCCGAAACGAGACGTTGCCGGGCATGACATGAACTATGTTGGGGATGCGGGTGTCCTGTCGCTTAGTTCAGGTTCGGTTGACAGTCCGACCGCACCGTTTGGTCTGATCGCCGATATCGGCGGGGGAACCTATCCGGCAATCATGAATATCCTGCTTGCGCTGCGCCAGCGCGACAAGACCGGGCAAGGCGTCCATCTGGATATCGCCATGTCTGAGGGCGCGTTTGCCTTCGCCTATTGGGCGCACGCCAAGGGGGTCATCGCGGGCGAGCCTATTGAAAATGGCGGTGACAGGCTGACTGGGGGCAGGGCACGTTACAGGCTCTATTCGGCATCAGACGGCCGACAGGTTGCGGTCGGGGCGCTGGAGCAGAAATTCTGGGACGCATTTTGCAATGTCATCGACCTGCCGCGGGACCTGCGCGATGACCTTGCCGATCCAGCGGCGACAAAGGCCGAGGTCGCGCGCCGGATTGTGGTCAAACCATCTGCTCATTGGGCACCATTGCTGGAAGCGGCGGATTGCTGCTGCACCATTGTCAAGACACCGGCCGAGGCCGCAGCCGATCCGCATTTCACGGCGCGCGACACGTTCGGGCGGGTGGTTTCGGTTGGGGGCGAGCAAGTTCCGGCACTGCCTTTGCCGATTGCACCAGAATTTCGCGGGGCAGTCGCCGACAGTCGCGCCGCGCCCGATCTGGGTGAGCAAAATGCCGAGTTTGGGTTGTAAATAGTGGTCGCTGAGGCGTCAGAATAGGTTGACGGCTGACGCTGTTTGGAATAATCTAACAAATGTTAGAAACTTGTTTGAATTCCTTTGGGAGGGGTTACAATGTCTGAGCCGATGTCGGAACGTTCCGCTGAAGCGGAACGATTTGTCTCTCCCGCGCACTATGTCGATAGCGATAGCAGGGAGGTGCAGGCCTTTGTGATGCGGGCGCTGCGCAACATGGCACCGGATGCATCCAAAAAGGACATGGCGGTGCGCCTGTTTCAGGCTGTGCGCGACGATTTGCGGTATGATCCCTATACGTTTTCTCTGACCGCTGAGGATTATAGAGCAAGTGTTATCGCGGACATGGACTCGGCGTTTTGCGTGCCCAAGGCGATCCTCTTGGCTGCATGCCTGCGGGCCGTTGGCATTCCGGCGGCGCTTGGCTTTGCCGATGTTCGCAACCACTTGAATACGCCCAAACTGGCCGAGCTGATGGGCACCGACCTGTTCATCTACCACGGCTATGTTCAGCTTTGGCTGGGTGCATCATCTTTCAAGGTGACCCCGGCCTTCAACATGGAATTGTGCCAGCGTTTTGGCGTCAAGCCGCTGGAATTTGACGGAGAGCACGACGCGCTGTTTCACGAATTTGACGACACGAACCGCCGCCATATGGAATACGTCAATGATCGGGGCTTGTTTGTGGATGCGCCGATGCAGGAGTTCCTGACCGCATTTGGTGAGACATATCCGAAGCTGAAGGAATTCAACCGGCGCAGGATTTCCGGTGAGTTCTTTGATGCGGGTTTTGCTAGTCCCGAAGGCTCACCTGCAAAATGAAGTATTTGGAAGATTTCAGTGTTGGTCAGGTTTTCGAATTTCGCTCTGCGCCGTTGACCAAACAGCAGATCATGGAGTTTGCTCAGGAATGGGACCCTCAGCGTCTGCATACGGATGAAGCCTATGCTGAAGGTATCCACGGCGGGCTGATCGCCTCTGGTTTCCAGACACTTCTGACCGTGTTCAAACCTATCATGCAGGACTTGATGGTCGACGTCGCCAACATTGGTGGTATCGGGTTTGACCAGCTGCGCTGGCTGCGACCAGTGCGCCCAGAAGAACCACTGAATATCCGGATCGAAGTTCAGTCTTTGGTCCCATCGCGCAGCAAGCCTGACCGGGGTGTTTTGATTTACACGCTCGAAGCGCGAAACCCCGCCGGTGAGTTGGTTATGAGCGTTGAGACCCCAGTGATGATCCAGCGCCGAAAGGAAGACCTGAAATGACTATGGTACAAGACGAAGACCTACGGCTTTTGCGCGACAGCGTTGGTACGCTGCTGGATCGGGCGGGCGGACTTGGGCGCGCCCGCCGCGTGCGTGATGACGATACGCCCTGGGACGCGGGTATCTGGCAGGAACTGGCTGCTGCCGGTGTACTGGGGGTCGCAGCCCCCGAAGAGGCCGGGGGGCTTGGTATGGGGCTGACGGCGGCTGGTGTCGTGGCCGAAGAGATTGGCCGCGTGACCGCGCCTGAGCCGGTGGTGCCGACAATCGGGCTGGCAATCGGGCTGATGCAGCGGCTGTGCCGGCAGGATCCGATGCTGGAAGCCGCCATCGCTGGCGATGTCGTGTTGGCCGTGGCCTGGCAGGAACGCTGCGCGACGGGCCTATCGGATGATATCGAATGCCGTTTTGATGGAACCACACTGACCGGCAGTAAGGATTGGGTGGTGGGGGCCAGTGGTGCGGACCATATTCTGGTCCTCGCCGAGGGGCCGCGAGGTTCGGTTCTGGTGCGCATCGCGGCGGATGCGTCTGGTCTGCTGATGCAGACCCGGCTGCAATCGGATGCCAGCGAGCTTTGGGGCATAAGCTTTGCGGACACCCCGGCAGAGGTGCTGGCCGAAGGCGCGCAGGTCACTGATGCGCTGACTAATGCCGTTGCGGATACGACCGCATTAGCCGCCGCCGAACTGGTCGGGCTAAGCGGTACAGCGCTGGTACTGACACTGGACTATATCAAAACACGCGAACAATTTGACAAGCCGATTGGTTCGTTTCAGGTGATTCAGCACCGTGCCGTTGATATGCATGTCTCGCAGGAAGTTTCCCAGGCCGCCGTACGCGAGGCGCTGGCCGCGATGGATCAAGCAGGTTCGACGCTAGAACGGGTGCGACAGGCAAGCCGCGCCAAGGCCCGCGCCTGTACCGCCGCGCAAAAAATCACCCGCGAGGCGATCCAGCTGCATGGCGCGGTCGGGTACACGGATGAATTCGATGTCGGCTTGTTACTGAACCGGGCGCTTGTCCTGTCGGCTTGGCTGGGGGATGCGGCGTTTCATCGCCGCCGCTGGCTGGATGCAAATGAAACAGAGGTGGCCGCGCAATGACCGACTGGAATGGAATAAGCGATGAAGAGTTTCGCCGAGAGGTCAGGGCTTTTTTCGAGGCCGAATATCCCGAAGAACTACGTCACCTGCCGCACCGACCTAAGTTTGCCGAGATTGAGCACTGGCATGTGAAGCTACACGCCAAAGGCTGGGTCGCACCTGCCTGGCCCATCGAATTTGGCGGCATGGGCTTGGAGGCGGCCAAACTGCTGATCTTTTACGAAGAACAGCAACACTATGGCGTCAACCGGGGTCGAGACATGGGGATCCAGATGGTTGGTCCGCTGATTATCAAATTCGGCACCGAGGCACAAAAGGATTATTGGCTGCCGCGGATCCTGAGCTGTGAAGACATCTGGTGTCAGGGTTATTCCGAACCCGGAGCGGGCTCTGATCTGGCAAATCTGCGTACCAGTGCTATGATTGATGGCGATAATTTCGTCATCAACGGCCAGAAGATCTGGACCACGATGGCGCATGACGCCACCCACATCTTCATGCTCGTGCGTACCGACCCCGATGCGCCTAAAAAACAACAGGGCATCAGTTTTGTTCTGGCCAGCATGGATCAGCCAGGCGTCGACGTGCGCACGATCACCACGCTGGCTGGCGAGACCGAGTTTTGCGAGGTGTTTTTTGACAACGCCCGCACCCCACGCGCCAACCTGGTGGGCGAGATCAACAAGGGTTGGAGCATGGCCAAGGCGCTGCTCAGCTTTGAGCGGATATTCATCGGCTCACCCGGCCTTGCGCAGAATGCATTGGGTCAGCTTGAAACTTTTGCCCGTGGTCGCGGTGCCTTTGACGACCCCGTGTTTCGGGATCGCTACGCCGAGGCGGCGCTGGACGTTGAAGACCACGCAGCCCTATACAGCCGCTTTGCCGATCAGCTTAAGCGCGGAGAGACATTGGGAGCCGATGTCTCGATGTTGAAAATCTGGGTGACCGAGACCTATCAGCGGATATCGGAACTGATGATCGAGGTCGCAGGCCCCGATGGTGGCAGTATCGGGCCGCTGCAGGTGGGCAATGTCGGGGTCGATGTGTTGGCCAGTTTTTACAAAGCACGGCCGACGACAATCTACGGCGGCTCAAACGAAATCCAACGAAATATCTTGTCTAAGGCCGTTTTGGGCCTGTGACGATCATTTGCCAAACAGAGGAAACTAAAATGTTTGACTACGCAACGAAGTACCCAAAATTGTCTTTCGACTACCCGGCAGATCGCGTTTTGCGCATCACTTTTGACCGGCCAGAGACTTATAACTCGGTTGATGCCGAAACCCACACCCAAATGACCGATATCTGGATCGACATTGACCGCGACCAGGACATCAATGCAGTAATCGTTACAGGCCGGGGCAAAGCGTTTTCGGCAGGCGGCGACTTCAGTTTGATCGAAGGCATCACCGGCAATTTCGACACGGTGATGAAGACATGGAAAGAAGCCAAGGATTTGGTTTACAACATCATCAATTGTAACAAGATTATCATCTCGGCGATCAACGGCCCGGCGGCTGGTGCGGGCCTTGTTGTGGGTATCCTTGCCGATATCTCGATCGCGGGAAAACGCGCCAAAATCGTTGATGGCCACCCGCGTTTGGGTGTCGCTGCGGGCGATTGTGCCGCGATCATCTGGCCCCTCCTGTGCGGCATGGCCAAAGCCAAATACTACCTGTTGACCTGCAAGCCGATAAGCGGTGAAGAGGCCGAACGTATTGGCATGGTGTCGATGTGCGTCGAGGATGACGAACTTGAACAGATCTCGATTGATACCGCGACTGAAATGGCCACGGGATCGCAAAGCGCACTTCGCTGGACCAAATACTCACTGAACAACTGGCTGCGTCAGGCCGGGCCTATCTTTGACGCTTCGACCGCCCTGGAGATGCTGGGATTTATGGGCGATGACGTAAAAGAAGGTGTACTTTCACACCGCGAAAAACGCGCGCCAAATTTCCGCAAAGATTGCCCGCTCTAGGTCAACCAACAACAAGGGAGGCCACCATGTCTGACGCTGTCTATACGGAAATTGCCAGAGCCTATGCCAAAGCAGCACAAGTGGCACCGGGACTGAAGGCACGGTTTGACAAAGCGGGTTTTGACCCATCCAAGGTTTCATCACTGGCGGATCTCTCCCGCCTGCCGGTGATGAAAAAAGAGGAGTTGCTTACGCTCCAAAGAGCGAACCCGCCTTTCGGCGGGTTCCTCGTCGCCGATCCCAAAGAGGTATCGCGCATCTATGTGTCTCCGGGCCCGATATTTGAGCCGTCGTTGCCCGGTGTGGGCGGCCATGGGCTTGACCTGTTGTTCAGATCTGCAGGGATCACAAATGCCGATATCATCCTGAACACTTGGGCCTATCATCTTGTCCCCGCGGGCCTACTGTTTGATGAGGCGGCGCAGGTCGTTGGTGCGACCGTGATTCCGGGAGGAACCGGAAACCGTGAATTGCAGGCCCAGATCATTCGCGAAACCGGTGTTACGTCGATCTGCGCCAGCACTGCGTTTTTTCTGGCGTTGGCCGACAAGGTGATCGAAACCTATGGCCGCGAAGCCTGGACCGTGAAATCCGCCTTTCTTGGTGGAGAAATGGGCGACTGGATGGCCAAGCGTCGCCGGATCGAATCCGACTATGGTGTAAAAACCTGGGCGGCCTATGCCACCGCCGATCTGGGGCTTGTCGGCTATGAGGACGGTGGCGAAGGGTATCTGGTTCACCCCGACCGGATCGTGCAGATATGTGACCCCGAAAGCGGCACGCCATTGGCGGATGGCGAAACAGGCGAGATCGTCGTCACCGCGCGCCAAGCCGACTGGCCGATGATCCGGTTTGGCACTGGCGACAGTGCCTATGCGCTGGAAAGTGAGGCGGATGGTCGAGTCACCCGACTTTCGGCCATTCAGGGGCGGGTCGGTGCCGCAGTAAAAGTGCGCGAGATATTCATCTACCCCCGGGCAATCGAAGAAGTTGTGATTGCGGTATCAGGGGCCATCGCAGCGCAGGCTGTGGTCACGCGCGAAAATGATCGTGATACAGTGCGCCTGCATCTGGTTCTGGACCACGGCACCGACAAGGGCACCACCACAAAGGCCGCAGCAGATGCGTTTCAGAGGACCGCGCGCATCCGTGCTGACAAGGTGGAGTTCATCGACCAACTGCCCGAAGATGCCGAATTGATTGTTGATCGCCGGGATATGTGAAGTCTTAGCAGAAGACACGACGACTGCGCACCGGGTCAATTATCACTGTACTGTGCCACAAAACTTCTTACGCCATTATCCGCCTCGCACCAGACCTTGCCGCCGCTATTTTCTTCAGTATGAAATAACGAGATCGAGCTTCCCAGTGTAACCGGCGCCAGACCCCGGAAGGAAAAGCGGCGGGGTGGTTTACCGGCGATTTTAGCAGCGAGATTTAGCAACAGCGTGGCCTGCAACGGACCATGCACCACAAGGTCGACATAGCCTTCGGTGTTGCGGGCATAGTCCTGATCATAATGGATACGATGAGAATTGAAGGTCAGGGCCGAGTAGCGAAACAACAATAACGGATCAGGTGTCAGCTTGCCCAGTTGGGTGCCCCGGTTCGTATCGCTCTGCGATGCTGGCTTGGAGCTTGGGGGATTACCGGTCTTTGGAAAATCTCTGAAAACGAGATCCTGGCGTTCAGATATGCACAGGCGATCCTGCGAGAAGAATTCCTGCTCGACCGTTACAAAGATTAGAGGTCCGCTTTTCCCATTTTTAGCAACAACGTCCGAAACCCTTGAAATCCGGGTCACCGGCGAGTCTGAAGAAAGTCTTTGGTGGTGGATGATTTCACCTCCGGCCCACATCCGGGCAGGAAGCCGCACAGGCGGCAAAAAATCACCTTTTTCGGCGTGACCGTCCTCTGAAAGTTTACTTTTATGGGTGGCCGACACGGTGGTACACCAATGAATGCCCAATGGAGCTCCTCTCCCCTCAAGCCACAGGAATGGATCAAGTGTGGCGCAAAACCTGTCGACCAGCGAATTTGTCAAATAATCGCCGACCTTTTCGGACCTTCCGACCCAGTCCTTGAGGGAGGGTAAATCAATTTCTTTGGTCATTGGCTCAAAAAGACCTTGGCATTCCAAGGATATGCTCGCCGACATAAGACAGGATCAGATTGGTTGAGATCGGGGCGACTTGATATAGTCGAGTTTCGCGGAACTTGCGCTCGACGTCGTATTCGCGAGCAAAGCCAAAGCCACCATGGGTCTGGATGCAGGCATTGGCAGCCTCCCAAGAGGCGTCGGCGGCTAACAGTTTGGCCATATTGGCCTGCGCGCCGCAATCCTGACCTGCGTCAAAGCGTTTGCACGCCTCAAACCGCATTAGATTAGCGGCCTCAATGGCGACGTAGGATTTTGAGATTGGAAATTGAACACCCTGATTTTTCCCGATGGGACGGTCGAAAACCACCCGCTCACAGGCATAATCGCGCGACTTTTCAACGAACCAATAGCCATCACCAATACATTCCGCAGCAATCAGGGTTCGTTCTGCATTTAGCCCATCAAGAATATGGTGAAACCCGCGCCCCTCTTCGCCGATCAGGTTTTCGGCAGGGATTACGAGATTGTCAAAAAATACCTCGTTGGTTTCGTGGCCCACCAGATTGTCGATCGGCTGGATCTCCATCCCGTTGCCGATGGCGTCCTTCAGATCGACAATAAAGATCGACATGCCATGTGACTTGCGTTTGACGTCGGCCAGCGGTGTTGTGCGCGCCAGCAGGATCATCAGGTCAGAATGCTGCAACCGGCTGATCCAGACCTTCTGGCCGTTGATCACATAACGGTCGCCCTTTTTCACGGCGGTGGTCTTCAGCTTGGTGGTATCGGTGCCAGTTGTCGGTTCAGTCACCGCCATGGATTGCAGCCGCAGTTTGCCCGAGGCGATGCCCGGCAGGTATTGCTGCTTTTGCACATCCGAACCATGTCGAAGCAAAGTACCCATATTGTACATCTGACCGTGGCAATGGCCAGCGTTGCCGCCTGATCGGTTGATCTCTTCCATCACGATGCTGGCCTCGGTCAGGCCAAGACCCGAGCCGCCGAATTCTTCGGGGATCATCGCCGCCAGCCAGCCGGCCTCGGTCAGAGCATCGACGAATTCTACGGGATATGTTTCCGCGGCACCGTGTTTGCGGTGATATTCAGGGGGAAATCCGGCACAAAGCGAACGTAGCGCGTCACGCAGGTCATCATGGGTATCGGGGGCCGAGGTTTTCACTATAATCACGCTCCATTCTTCGGATCGGCGGTTGCGTCCGACACACTCCCCGGTCCGAATTCTTCCAGTATTTGTTGGGTATGTTCACCAAGGCGCGGCACCGGAGCCATCTGTGGCTTCCAGCCTTGTCCGCTCGTCGGGGTCAGCGCGGGCATCGCGCCCGCTGGCGTGTCAATCTGTTGCCAACGCCCGCGCGCGGCCAGCTGCGGATGCGCCCACAGCCCGGCCATATCTCGCACTTCGGCGGTGCCAATCCCGGCCCTATTTAGCCGTGACAGCGCCTCGGTCGTGGTAAGTTTTGGCAATACGTCACCAATCACCCCCGCGATTACATCACGATGATCTGAGCGCCTGGAATTGCCAACAAACCGAGGATCAAGCGCCATGTCCGGGCGTTCCAGCACCTGTTCGCAGAACGCCTTCCATTCGCGATCATTTTGCAACCCGAACAGCACCTGACCATCCGAGGTTTCAAACGGACCATAGGGATAAATCGTGGCATGTCCGGCACCGGTGCGCGGCGGCGGGGGTGCGCCATCATAGGCATAATACATCGGATAACCCATCCATTCGGCCATCGCTTCGAGCATCGAGATTTCGATATGATCGCCCGCCCCGGTCTTTGCGCGCATCAAAAGCGCGGCCAGGATCGAATGATAGGCAGTGACCCCGGAGCAGATATCGGCGATGGATATGCCGGACTTCGCGGGCGAGTTGGGGGTACCAGTAATCGACAAAAATCCGGCCTCGGCCTGAATAAGTAGATCATACGCCTTGCGCCCGTCATATGGCCCACCCGGCCCGAAGCCGGAGATCGAACAGGTGATCAGGCCTGGATTGTCTTTGCGCAGCTCGGCCTCTCCCAGACCCAGCCGTTCGGCAGCACCAGGCGCAAGATTTTGCACAAACACATCGGCACGCGACAGGATGGATTTCAGCGTGGCAATCCCATCGGGCGATTTCAGGTCCAGCGTCAGGCTCTCCTTGGAACGATTGCCCCAGATGAAATAGCTGCTTTCACCATTAATGCGGGTGTCGTAATTGCGGGCAAAATCGCCGCCATCGGGGCGTTCAACCTTGATCACCCGCGCACCCTGATCGCCCAATAACCGCGTGCAATAAGGGGCGGAAACCGCCTGTTCCAGACTAACCACCAGGATACCGTCCAGCGGTCGCATCCCAGCACCATTGCACGGCGGTGCGGTCATCAGCCTGCCCCCGGCCCGCTGGTTTCGAGGATTTCCTCTTCGACGCGCTGCCAGATATCATAGGATATGGGGTTTTCGCTTTCCTCAAGGATATGGCCAACCAGCCCGATGGCGCGGGCCATCACACCAAAGCCACGCACAATTTTCCAGGGGAAGCCAAACTCGCAGCAGATCGCGCCAATGGCACCGGTGGCATTGATCGGCAGCATCTTGCCAGATCGGGCCTCGGCCTCGGTCTGGATTTTCTGCATTAAGGCGACGTACTCGCCGGATTTGCCGTTCTGGGCGGCAATTTCGAACAATCGCGGCGTGCGTGGGTCAACGGGTTTGTGCACAGGATGCCCCAGCCCCGGCACGATGGCCTTGCGGTCGCGGAAACCGGCCACCGTTTCAACCGCCAGCGCATCCAGATCAACACCGGTGCCCAGCTTGTCGTGTGGCAACGCCTCGTAGAGCATCTTTGACGCGCCTTCCATCGAGCCGACAAACACCGTGCCCAGCCCGCAAAGCCCCGCCGCCACTGCTGCCTGCAACGATTCCGGCGCGCCCATATAGGTCATCCGCGCGGCAATCGCCGACGGGGTGATGCCGTGTTCGACCAGAGTTATCACGATGGCATTGAAGACCTTGGATTCCTCAGGTGTCGCCTTTCGCCCAGTCAGTTGCAAAAACGCCAGATCACCCAGGTTCATATGCCCCAAAATCTCATTGGGCAGATCCAGCCCGCGCACAGAGATTTTATCAGCAGTGCTCCAGCCAATTGAAGAGGTCAATTTATCCTTGCGTTTTCCCATCAGACCGGATCCCACGAAAACACATCGGCTGACACTTCAAGCGGCATGAAATCGGCCTTTAAAGCAGGGATCGCATGATTGGCGATTGCCTCGGGTGTCCAGCCATCGCCGGAATGCACAGACCGGATCGGGCGGGGCTGATTAACCAGGAATATCTCGTTGTTACGCACCGCAAAAATCTGGCCAGTGACATCTGCGGCCCTGTCGGACGCAAGATAGACAGCCATCGGCGCGACCTTGGCAGGAGTCATCTGCTTGAGTTTCTCAACCCGCGCTTCCTGCTCGGGAGTGTCCACCTTGATTGACGAAATCATCCGGCTCCAAGCGAAAGGCGCGATGCAGTTTGACCGCACGTTCCATCGTTTCATATCCAGCGCGACGGATTTGGAAAACGCCGTGATGGCCAGTTTTGCCGCAGCATAATTTGCTTGGGCAAGGTTTCCAATCAGGCCTGAGGTTGACGTCATGTGCACCAACGCACCGCTTTCTTGAGTGCGGAAGTGATCCGCGGCAGCCCGGCTGGTATTAAATGCACCGTAAAGATGGACCTTCACCACAGCGTCGAAATCCTCGTAGGTCATCTTGTGAAAAAACCCATCGCGCAGGATGCCGGCGTTGTTGACCACTGCGTCAATACGACCGAACTCCCTGACCGCCAGATCAACCATCTCGCGGGCCGCATCGGGATCGGCCACACTGTCTGCGTTGGCGACGGCAGACCCACCTGCGGCGGTTATTTCATCGACGACTTTTTGCGCGGCCAGCTCGGTCTGTCCCGTGCCCTTCAGCGATGCACCCAAATCGTTGACCACCACCGCAGCCCCGGCGGCAGCAGCAGCCAGCGCAATATCGCGCCCGATGCCGCCCCCAGCCCCGGTCACCAGAACAACCTTGCCATCCATTATCTTTGTCATCTTTTTCCCCTCACTTTGCCTTGCGGTACTTTTCCAGCCCGCCAGTATGCATCACCCGGCCCATCAAAGGAGCCCCGATGATTGTTTCGGCTTTCTGCGCGGCAAGGATCAGTTTATCCAAGTCAATGCCGGTTTCGATCCCCAGTTCGTGACACAGGAATACCATATCTTCGGTGCTGACATTGCCTGCCGCTCGGGCGTGGCCATGACCGGCAAAAGGACATCCCCCAAGTCCCGCAACCGAGCTTTCGAACATGTCCACACCCATGCTGAGTGCGGCATAGACATTGGCGATACCAAGCCCGCGCGTGTCATGGATATGCATGCCGAGGCGGGCCTCGGGGGCCATGTCGCGCAGTGCTCCGATCATGCGTTTGACCGCTTCGGGGTTGCCCCAACCCATCGTGTCAGCGATCACAAGAATTGGCAACGGGATGTTTTCATCGGCGCACAGATCAAGGATGAAACGGAAATCGTCTAGCACCCGTTCCTGCGGAATCTCGCCTTCGAAATTGCAGCCAAATGCGGTCATCACATAAGCCGCGTCAACTGTCAGCCCCTCGGCTTTGTAAAGCTTGACCCATTCACGCTGTTTCTCGCGCATTTCCATTGATGAGGCGTTGTTGTTTTTCCGCGAAAACCTATCGGAGGGGTAGAAAAGCAAGCGCGGGTCGATATCGACATCATGCGCGGTCATCGCCTTGCGAAACCCTTTGTCGTTCAGCCAAAGCGCCGTGTAATTGACACCGGGCACGCGTTTGATGCGTTGAAACAGCTCTCCCGTGTCAGCCATTTGCGGCACGTATTTCGGACTGACAAAGCTACCGACCTGAATACGTTTCAAACCTGTGTCGGACAGCAGATCAATGAGCTCAATACGCTGCTCGATAGGATAAATCGTTTTCTCGATCTGGAAGCCTTCGCGCGGGCCTTCCTCGCGGATTTCGACGAATTTGGGAAAATCGCTCATTTCGGTTCGCTTTCATTAGGGGCAATTTCGGCGATGGTCTGACCGCGGTCGACCATCATGCCTTTGGTTACAGAAATGTTGATGGCGATTCCTGCCGCTGCAGCCTTTATCGATATTTCCATCTTCATGGATTCCATAACGGCGATTACATCGCCTTCGACGACCAAATCTCCATCAGAAACAACAACATCAACGATCATACCGGTGAGCGGGGATTCCACCATCCGCTCGGCTGCCCCTTCACTGCCCGCAAAAGCCAGGGGCGGGGCGGCGTGAAACAGGCGGCGGGCGTCGGCCGTGGTGATTTCGATAGCATTGCCGGTGACGCGGGCTTCCAGCATCAGGGTTTCGCCGTTATGGGTAACGCGCCAGCGCCCTGTTTCCAGTTCAAGACAGGTCAGGGACAAAGGCACTTCATTCGCATCAAAAACGGTAAAATAACCGCCCGACCCAATCGGGCCTACGCGCAGTTCTTCGTGCTTGGCACCCTTCTCCGATCCCATCAGGGTGACACGCTGGTCCGCCTCGACCAAAGCATCGCCTGCGTTTAGCCGCCAGCCAGTAAAGGTCGAACGATTGCTCCAAGGATTGGTGGTGTCGTTAGTTCGCCCGTTGCTGACAAATAGCACGGCTGCGACAGCGCGCCACAGGTTGGCGGTTGCGTCTGCCGGAGGTGTGGTCAGCGCATCAAGGCGGGTGTCGATCCAGCGGGTATGCACGTTCATCGCGGCAAATTCGGGATCGCGCGCCAGCGCCGTCAGGAAACTACGGTTTGACTGAACGCCCGCGACGATGGTGTGATCTAACGCCTCGGCCAGCCGGGCCAGCGCCGTTTCGCGGTCGACCGCGTGAACAATAAGCTTGGCAATCATCGGATCGTAAAACGGGCTAACCTCGTCGCCGGTTTCGACACCGCTGTCGATGCGGATGCCCTTGGGCAGCGATAGGGTGGTGATCTTGCCGGTTGAAGGCGCAAAGTTATTGGCGGGGTCTTCGGCATACAGCCGCGCCTCGACGGCGTGGCCAGTGCAGGTGATATCACCTTGGGTGATCCCAAGGCCCGCGCCCTGGGCAATGCGCAGATGCATCGCCACCAGATCAAGGCCGGTGATCGCTTCGGTCACCGGGTGTTCGACCTGAATCCGCGGATTAACCTCGAGGAAAAAATAGTTGTCGCCCGCGACCAGAAACTCAACCGTACCCAATCCACGATAGTTCAAGCTCTCTCCCAGTTTCACCGCATCCGTTGCAATCTGGTCAAGCAAGGTACGTGGCAGACCCCATGCCGGAGCTTCCTCGATCACCTTTTGATGACGGCGCTGCAGAGTGCAGTCGCGTTCAAACAGATGCACCACATGGCCCGCGCCGTCGCCCGCAATTTGCACCTCGACGTGTCGCGCGGCAGGCAGGAAGCGTTCCAGCAACATGCCCTCGGACCCGAATGTGGACTTCGCCTCACGCAGGGCCCCTTCGATGTCTTGCACCAATGTGTTCTCAGTTTCGACCAGACGCTGACCGCGCCCGCCACCGCCACCAACAGCCTTGAGAAGCACCGGGAAGCCCATCTCGCGCACTGCGGCGGCAATTTCGGCGGGGTCGGATTTGGCACCGCTCGCGCCAGAGACCACCGGAACGCCTGCCGCAATCGCCGCGTCTTTGGCGCTGGCCTTGTCACCGAAACGATCCAGCGTTTCGGCCGTTGGGCCGACAAAGATCATCCCGGCGGCTTCGACAGCATTGGCAAAATCCGGATTCTCGGCCAGAAAGCCATAGCCGGGATGGATCGCATCGGCACCCACTTGGCGCGCGGCGTCAAGCACAGCGTCGATCCTGAGGTAGCTTTCGCTGGCCGGCCCCGCCCCGATCAGGATGGAGCGACCAATTTCGCGCACATGCAGTGCGTTCGCGTCTGCCTCTGAGTGAACGCCCACGGGGGTGATACCCTGCGCGCGCGCGGTGCGGGCAATTCGGCAGGCAATCTCGCCACGGTTGGCAATGAGCAATGTATTGATTTTCATGATACTCTCCTCAGAACCGGAACACGCCAAAATTGGTTTCAACTTTCGGTCGCCGCGAGGCGACATCCAGCAGCAACGCCAGCACATCACGGGTCTCGGAGGGTTCAATCACGTTGTCGGCCCACAGATTTGACGCAAAATTATAGGCACCCTGGAAATCTTCGTATTCCTTGCGAACCGGAGCCTTAAAGACTTCTTCTTCTTCAGGGGTCCATGTCATGTTGTCGCGTGCCAGAATTTGCGCGCGCACCTGTGCCAAAACACTGGCGGCCTGTTCCGGCCCCATGATTGCCGAGCGCCCCGAGGGCCACATGAACATCGCGTCTGGTTGAAATGGACGGCCTAGCATCGCCAGATAGCCGGCACCATAAGACCCACCGGTAATCACCGTATATTTTGGCACCCGGGCCGACGACATGGCGGTGATCATCTTGGCCCCGGCCTTGGCGATGCCGGCCTGTTCGGCCTCGCGGCCGACCATGAACCCATTCACATCCACCAGAAACACCAGCGGAATGTCGCGTTGAACACAAAGGTTGATGAAATGCGTGGCCTTCAGTGCCGCCTCGACGAACAGCACGCCAGTGTTGGCAAGGATGCCAACCTCGTGGCCATGAATGCGCGCCCAGCCGGTCATCATGGTGTCGCCATACAGCGGTTTGAATTCGTGAAAATCGCTACCATCCACAAGGCGGGCAACAATCTCGCGGTTGTCGGTGGGCACTTTGGCATCGCGGCTGACGATGCCGTGAATATCCTCAACCGGATAAGCGGGAGGGATGGCCGCGGCAGGGGTTTTTCGGGGGCTCGATATTTCCCCTAAATGCGATACTATCTGGCGAGTGATGGCCAGTGCGTGGGCGTCATCTTCGGCCAGATGGTCGGTAACTCCCGACACCGAGCTGTGCATTTTGCCCCCGCCCAGCGTTTCGGCGTCTACCTTTTCGCCGGTCGCAGCAAAAGTTAGCTCGGGTCCGCCAAGATACATGAAGCCTTGGCCGCGCACGATCACAATCTCGTCGCAAAGCGCCGGAATATAGGCTCCGCCCGCCGTACATGGCCCCATGACCACAGCAATCTGTGGCACGCCGTCCCCCGACATGCCAACCTGCTGGTGAAAGATCGAACCGAACTGGCCCTCGTCGGGAAAGATATTTGCGATTTCGGGCAAGAACGCCCCTCCGCTGTCGACCAGTGTAATCACGGGCAGTCGGTTTTGCCACGCAATACGCTGTGCCCGCACATGTTTCTTGCAGGTCATGCCAAAGTAGGTTCCACCTTTCACAGTCGCATCATTGGCGATAATCATGCACTGGCGACCCTCGATCACCCCGATTCCGGTGATGATGCTGGCCCCCGGTGGCACGTCTTCATATTTCCCAAGCCCTGCCAAATCGCCCAGTTCAAGAAACGGGCTGCCCGGATCAATTAGCCGCTCTACACGTTCACGGGGCAGCATTTTGCCTTTGGCCACATGACGCTCGCGCGCCTTCTTTGGTCCACCGATGCGTTGCGCGCGGCGCAACTCATGCAACTCGTCCAGTTTCCCGCGATAATGCGCCTCGTTGGCGCGAAACTCTTCCGACCCTGTGTTGATCGTCGTTTTCAGCTGGGTCATGGCAACTCCGGAAATTCACTGAGAGTAAGTGCAACTTTGGCGGCACCCGGCTTTTCAAACGTGTTGGCTGCGACGATTGTGACATCCGCTTTGAAAACCAACGCTTCTCGTAGCCGGGTTTCGATGGTTGATTTCAGGTCGGGATCGTCCTGGGGCGATCTGTCCGGACCGCGCTCCACGATCACTTTCAGGGCACCCTGAGTGGTGTGGCCGTCAAAATCGGCCACCACGCGCATAATCCCGTTGGTGTCGGGCATCATGTCATTGATGATGCTGTGAATTGCGGACGGAAACACATTCGCGCCGCGCACGATCAACATGTCGTCAGTGCGCCCAACACAGCGGATTTTTGGCCCAGTTCGACCGCACGAACAGGAAGTGCCCAGAACTTCGATGAAGTCCCCCGACCGAAAGCGCAATACAGGGCTGGCTTGACGGGTGATGGCAGTATAGATCATTTCGCCTTTTGCGCCCTCGTCAAAGGGGATGATTTCGCCGGTATCCGAGTCCAGAAGTTCGGTAATGATGTGATCCATGCTGACCATATGCATGCCGGATTGATCGTCGCATTCTGCCCAATAGGCCACGCCCAGATCGGTGCCGCCCAGCATTTCGCAACATTTGGCACCCCAGAGTTCCTCAATACGGTTGCGAATGGCAGGAATGCCGCCGCCCGGCTCGCCGCCGACAATAATGCGTTCGACGCCCAGCTCCGAGGCTTTGACCCCAAGAATTTCCTCGGCCTTTTCGCCAAGATGCAACACAAAGTTCGGCGCCCCGACGATACAGCGCGGGCGGGTGTCGGCGCAGGCCCGCAACAGCCGGTCCGCCCCGCCATCAGCGCCGATCGGCACATCAACAGCACCCATGTATTGCAGCGCCTGCATCACCGGAATACCGCCGACAAAGCCTTTGGCCAGCGAAAACCCGTGCAACACCAGGTCACCGGGGCGGATGCCGTTGGCAAAGAAACACCGCGCCGACATTTCGTTCCAGACTTCGACATCTGTTTCAGTCAATGCCACATACGACGGGCTGCCGGTAGTGCCGGACGACGCCTGCATCTGGATGACGTCTTTTGGGTCTGCCGCCAGATGTCGGCCAAAAGGCTTTCGCGACGCAAGGCTTTCGCGGATGTCGGTCTTGAACGTATAGGGCAGCTTTTGCAGGTCTTCGATGGTGCGAATATCGTCAAATGCGACGCCCGCCTGAGCTAGAATATCGCGGTAAAAATCGGAGTTCTCTTTCAGATAAGCCATCTGCGCGACCAGGTTTTCCTCCTGGACGCGGCGCACCGCGTTCGGCGGAGCCATTTCGATGTCATGCCAGCATTCGGCATTTGCCTTTTCCAACGCATCCGCGCGGCGGTACTGCATTGCGAATTTCATATCATCGCCCTCCATTCACATTTGCCCGGCTTAATAGGACCGGGGCAAACCCATGACTTTGTTGCCAATATAGCTAAGGCACAATTCCCTGTTCACCGGGGCGGTGCGCAACAGGCGCATCATCGGATACATCTCGTAGATGCCGGTGTCTTCGGTGAAACCCGACCCGCCATGCGCCTGCAACGCGGCATCCACCGCCTCGATCCCGGCCTCGGCGGCGGCGTATTTCGCCATGTTCGATGATTCCCCCGCGGGCAGTTTGTGGTCAAATTCCCAAGCCGCACGCCGGGTCATCAAGCTGGCCATTTCGACATTGGTATAGGCCTTGGCCAGCGGATGCTGCACACCTTGGTGCGCGCCGATCGGCTGGTCGAACACGTTGCGTTCACTGGCATAAGTCACTGCCTTGTTGAGCGCAAAGCGACCGATACCACAGCACAAGGCACCCAGTACGATCCGTTCGGGGTTGAGCGAATCAAACAGGATATTGAACCCCTCGTCGACGTGACCCACCACATCCTCGGGGCCAAGGTCCACATCGTCAAAGAACAGGGTCCACTGTTCCTCGGGCAACGGGATTGAAATGCGTACCCGTTGCATGTCGACGCCCTTTTTCTTCAGATCGACTGCAAATAGCGTAAAGCCATCGGTCTTGCGGGCCACCTGATCGAGCGGTGTGGTGCGCGCCACAACAAGGCAGTAGTCCGACACATCCGCGCCAGTGATGAAGGTCTTTTCGCCAGACAGAGAAAACCGGTTGCCGTTGCGCTTAGCCATCGTCTTGGTTTTCATTGAGTTCGATCCGGCACCGGGTTCGGTGATTGCAAAACAAAACTGGATGTCACCCTTGCAAGCGGCTGGAAGCAGCTCTTTTTTGTGGAATTCGGTTCCGTGTGTCGCCAGATGCGCCATCGACATCGTCGGCCCAACCACCATCATCAGCAGCGGGATGCCATGGTTAGCTGTGCCCTCCATGAACAATGCCATTTCGGTCATGCCCAGCCCGGCACCACCATATTCCTCGGGCACCATGATGCCCAGAAAGCCGTCATCGGCGATCTGTTGAAACATCTCTTTGGGAAACTCATGGCGGCGCGCGTGTTCCAGCCAATAGGTATTGTCGTAACTTTGCGCCAACTGGCCACCATATTCATAAATCTGGCGCTGTTCGTCGTTCAGGTTGAAATCCATTGTTCAGATCTCCGGTCTATTGTTTGAAATCAGGCGTGCGGCGGCTTTCGAAGGCGTCCAAACCTTCGGCCACATCCGCACTAGGCAGGGCGCGCACTGCAGCGTCACGTTCCAGTCGCATCTGCTGATCAACCGTCATGTCTGCGCCTTCGCGCGCCAGCCGTTTCATTTCGGCTATGCCGGGCCGTGATCGGGTTGCGATGGTCTGGCAATATTCCTGCGCCGCTATGTGCAGATCACTGTCCGGCACGATGTAGTTGATCAGACCCGCGTCTTTCGCGTCACCCGCCCCCAGCCAGCGGGCCGAAAACATCAGGTCCAATGCGCGGCGTTGCCCCATCAACCGGGTCAGCCTCTGGCTGCCGCCCCAACCGGGGATCAGCCCGAACTGGGCGTGCTGGTCGCCGAACTGGGCGGTTTCAGCGGCAAAACAGACATCCGCCGCCAGCATCAATTCGATCCCACCTGCAAGGCACAAACCTTGAACCGCGACGATGACGGGTAGGGGGCATTGCTCCAGCTTGCGCAGGTTGTCCATACCAAAGCCGATGAAATGGTCCAGCGCGACTGGATCGTATAACTTTTCCTTGACCTCGGTCAGATCGGCACCGGTGCAGAAATGCTTGCCCTGTGCGCGAATCAAAATGGCGCGTACCTCGCGGTTGGCCTCGAATTCGGCGCGGGCGGCAGCGATGCCCTCGTGCACCTCCAACGACAGGCAGTTGAACTTTTCCGGACGGCTCAACTCGATGATGCCGACATTTCCTTCGATTCTAGCAGTTACCGGAGTGCTCATTTCGCCGCCCCTTTGGATTTGTTGTCGTATTGCAGCGCAACCCGGCCGACTTTTTCACGCGCGATCACCAGTTTCTGGATCTGCGCGGTGCCGTCGCCGATCTGCAGGCCAAGCACATCGTTGTAGCGCTGGTGATGCGGCAGGTCGGTGGTGTAGCCATAATGCCCGTGCAGGATCAGGCATTGATGGATGATCTCGCAGCAAGTCTTGGGAAGATACCATTTGCACATCGCGGCTTCGGATGTGTGTGGCAGGTTCTGGTCCCGCAGATTCAGCGTATAATAGCAAAGCTGGCGCATCATCGTCAGCTGGGTTTCGGCTTCGGTCAGCGGAAAGCTGACGCCCTGATACTGTACCAGCGGCGCGCCAAAAGCCTCGCGGTCTTGCACGTAGGCCCAAGTTTCATCAACGGATGCCTGCGCCGCACCCAGACATTCCAGTCCAATCAGTGCACGGCTGAAATCAAATCCGGCCATGATCGAGCCAAAGGCGCGGTCTTGTTCGGCCATCATGTTTTCGGCGGGCACATATACATCATCGAAAAACACCGATCCCCGCCCGACAGGTTTGGTTCCGATATCGTCGAAATGGGTACGGCTGATGCCCTTTTCGGTCAGGTCTACGAAGAAGGCACTGACGCCTCTAGATCCGCCCTCGGGGTTGCTAGTGCGGGCAAAAACTACGGCTGCATCGGCCTGATCGGCAAAGCTCATCGAGGTTTTTTCACCGCTCAGACGCCAGCCGTTGCCAAATTTTTCGGCCTTGAGCTGCAGGTTGGCGGCATCCGAACCTCCACGCGGTTCTGTCAGACCCAACCCGATGACCACATCACCCGAGATGACTTTTGGCACCCATTCCGCCGCGATTTCAGACGAGGCATGCTTAGCGACCATGCCGCCCATAAGAGACCCAAGAAGCTGAATGTAGCTGGCGTTGAAATCAGCATAGGCGATCTCTTCGACAATCAGTCCGGCGGTGACGGACTCCAGGCCCAACCCGCCATATTCCTCGGGCAGGTCAGGGGCAATCAGGCCAAGCGCGCCCATTTCACGGATCAGTTCCCGATCAAACGTATGGCCCGAGGCCCGTTTCTGATAGCCAGGGGCCAATTTATCACGCGCAAACCGTGCGGCGAGATCGCGAAAGGTTTTTTGATCTTCTGTTGGCTGAAACTGCATTCCTAAATTTCCTCCCAGAGTGTCGGATTCTATCTTTTCATAAAACCTAACAAATGTTAGAAAGTGAGGCAAGCCGTAAAGGGAGATCTCCATGAATCAGAACCAAAAGAGAACGAGCGCATTCGATAATTTGCTGTCGCCGCTTCGCGTTGGGGCATTTGAATTGCGCAACCGCGTTATCATGGGCTCGATGCACACGCGGCTTGAATCCGGGCCCGATCCAATTACCAGGCAGGCCGCGTTTTACGCCGAACGCGCGCGTGGCGAGGTTGCGCTGGTTATCACTGGAGGGTTCTCCCCAAATAGCGAGGGGTTGCTGGAGCCAGGCGGTCCCCGTATGGACGATGCCGTCGAAACTGCCACGCTGCGGCCCATCTGTGATGCGGTCCACACAGAGGGCGCACTGATCTGCGCCCAACTTCTGCATGCGGGGCGGTACGCCAAGGTCGAAAACTGCGTCGCACCGTCGCCGATCCGCTCCCCGATCAATAAATTTGTTCCCCGTGAACTTACCCATGAAGACATCGTTCGCACGATCAATAATTTTGTCACCGCCGCTGCCAATGCGCAGGCCGCCGGTTTCGACGGGGTCGAGGTGATGGGATCCGAAGGCTATCTGCTGAACGAATTTACGGTGCCCCATACCAACAAGCGCACCGATGACTGGGGTGGCAGTGTCGAAAACCGCCATCGCTTGCCGGTAGAGGTCGTGCGCGCCGTGCGCGATCACTGCGGCCCGGATTTCATGATTATCTACCGGATTTCTGCTGCGGATCTTATTGAAAACGGTGCCCCTGCCGAAGAAATCGCGTTGCTGGCCCAGAAAGTCGAGGCTGCAGGCGCCGATATGCTGAACACCGGTATCGGCTGGCATGAGGCGCGCGTGCCGACCATCGCATATCCTGTGCCCCGCGGAGCGTGGCGTCAGGCAGCTGCGAATGTGAAGCGCGCGGTGTCGATCCCCGTCGTGGCTTCGAACCGGATCAACACGCCTGAACTGGCCGAGGACATTATCGCCAGCGGCGATGCGGATCTGATTTCGATGGCGCGCCCTATGCTCGCCGACCCGCATTTCGTCCGCAAGACTCGACAAGGGCGCACGGATGAGATCAACACCTGCATCGCCTGTAATCAGGCCTGTCTTGACTATATATTTTCGGAACGTGTGGCAGGATGTCTGGTGAACCCGCGCGCCGGGCGCGAAACTGAATTCCACGACAATGTGGCGACCGTGCCCAAAAAGATCGCCGTGGTCGGGGGCGGAGCGGCTGGCTTGGCCAGCGCGGCCGAGGCCGGACGGTTGGGTCACGACGTAACCCTATTTGAGGCCGCCGACACATTGGGTGGGCAACTGAATCTGGCACGCGCCGCCCCCGGCAAAGACGAATTTGACGAAACGCTGCGCTATTTCCGGGCGCAATTGCACAAACACGGTGTGGTCGTGAAACTGGGCACAGCTGCTTCAGCCACGGATCTGGGCGGCTTTGACCATGTGGTGATCGCCACTGGTGTGACGCCGCGATTTCCGGATGTGCCGGGTATCGACCATCCCAAGGTGGCGACTTATGCGCAGATCCTGTCAGGCGAACGCCGCGCGGGTGCGCGGGTTGCGGTGATGGGTGCAGGCGGTATCGGCTTTGACGTGGCAGAGTTCTTGGTCACGGCACCGGCCGAAACAGAACAAAGCGCCGTGTTCTTTAGTGTTTGGGGCGTGGATGGAAAATTCACCCGGCCCGGGGCGCTGAGTGGCGATCCGCTGGCTCCGGTTCCTGGCACACGTGCAGTGACCGTGCTGCAACGCAAACCCAGTAAACCGGGCAAGGCTTTGGGCGTGTCCACGGGGTGGATATTGCGCAACGCCTTACGCAAACGCGGGGTCAAGATGCTGACCGGTGTCAGCTATGACCGGATTGACGATACCGGACTACACATCACGCTGGATGGCGCGCCAATGAGCGTCGAGGCCGACACGATTGTTCTGTGCACCGGGCAGGAGCCGGTGCGCGCGCTATATCAGGCGCTGACGGATCAGGGCGTTGTTGCCACCATGATTGGCGGCGCGAAAGAGGCCTCCGAGCTGGATGCGCTGCGCGCCATCGACGAAGGGGTCAGGCTGGTGCAGACCTTCTGATCCGCCTGATTGATGAATTCACCGGCCAAACGCGGCTGCGTTCTCGGTGATGAAACCCGCGAACCGGCGGGCAGGGCGGCCCAGAACGTCCTGCACCGTGGTTTCGGTGCCAGACAGATATCCTTTCGGGGCAAGTCCGGCCAGTTCTATCATCGCATCGGCGACCTCTGCGACCATGCCGGATGTTATCATATTGGCGCGCGCCTCGTCGGGGCCAACGGCGCGGCGAGTGATGTCGCGGCCAAGCGTTTGCGTCAGCAGCGCCGCAATATCGTCGCCGCTCAGTGCCTCGTCGCCGGTCAGCCCATAGGCTTTGCCAAGATGCCCCTCGCCGGTCAAAGCTTCGGTTGACACATCGGCGATGTCGCGGGCATCGACCCAGGAAACGGGTCCGCCCACATCGTCGAGGTAAGTGTTTCCATTGGCGATGCTATCGGACTGCCACAGCAGATTCTGCACGAAATAGGTCGGTTGGATCAACGTCCAGCCCATGCCGCTTTCCTTCAGCAACTCCTGGCTGGCCGAATGCCAGATGCCAAAGGTCAGCCGGGCCTTGGGCGAGGCCCCGAGCCCGGTCGACATGACCATATGCTGCACACCTGCGTCTGCTGTGGCGTGGACCACATTCGCCTTCCAGCGCCCCATTTCCTGATGTGCGGGCGTGACAAGGAACGCCTTTTGCGCCCCCTTGCAGGCCCGCGCCAGCGCGGCAGGGTCGTCGAAATCAGCCACCATGGCCTCGCAACCCTGCGCCTTGAGCGCCGCAATCCGCGAGGCATCGCTGGTCACGGCGCGCAGGGCGATGCCTTTGTCCGAAAGCGAAGAAATAAGGTGTGTGCCAATCGTGCCAGTGGCACCGAAAATAACGATCATGTCTGTTTTCCTTGCAATGCTTCGATTGGGGCGATGGTTTCCGGGTTCTGCACGGACGACAGATCGCCCGGATCCTCGCCCAGAAATGCTGCCCGCACGATGCGGCGCATGGTTTTCATCGTCCGGGTCTTTGGCAGGGCTTCGACGAAATGAATTTCGCGCGGGCGGAACGGTTTTGAGACCGCTGTGCCCACTGCGTCTTTTAGAAAGTCGACCAATGCCGCGTCGGGGGTCACGCCGGGGGCTGCGACGCAGACAACGACAACGGCGACACCTTTCAACGCATCTGGCGCAGCGATGGCGGCGGCGTCGATGACTTTGCCGGTCAGGGTCATGGCCGCCTCGATCTCGGGCGGACCGATGCGTTTGCCGGCGATGTTCAGAGTGTCGTCGGATCGGCCCAGAATATACCATGTGCCATCAGCATCATGACGCACCCAGTCGCCGTGGCACCAGACGCCGGGGAAGGTGGACCAGTAGGTTTCCAGATACCGCGCCTTGTCCTGCCAGATTGTCGGCGTCAGCCCCATGGGTGGTTGGGCCACCACCAACTCACCGACCTCGCCCAAATCAGCCTCTGACCCATCCGGGCGCAGAACCTTGGCGCCAACCCCCAACGCTTGCGTCGAGAACCCGCCCGGCGATAGCCGGTGCAACACCGTTGAGGTCAGGATCGCGCCAAACAGTTCGGTGCCGCCGGAAATATTCAGCGGGGCTGCGCGATGGCGGCATATATGCGCCAGTTGCCATAGCCAGGCATCGTCGGTCCAGGGCTCTCCGGTTGATCCGACGATGCGCAGTGGCGACAGATCGTATCCGGCCAACGGGGCAGGGTCCTGTACCATAAACTGACGCACCAGCGTGGGCGCCACGCCCATGTGGGTCACCTTCGTTTCGGCGGCAACGCGCAGCAAGCGAAACGGGTCGTCTGGCGTTGACGGGGCACCTTCGGCAAGCACCAGCGTGGCACCGGCCAGAAGAACCGAAATCAGGGTCAGCGGCCCCATGACCCAGCCCATATCCGTCATCCACAGATGCCGGTCATCGCGCTGAAGGTCGAGACACAGAAGGAAGTCAGTCGTTGCTTTGGCCTGAACTCCCAGATGCGTGTGTACCACACCTTTGGGCCGGCCGGTTGTGCCCGAAGTATAGGCGATCATCAAGGGACCTGCGGCGTCTACGGGAGCGGCGGGGAAGGTCGGATCGGCCGCTGCGATAGTGTCATGCCAGTCCAGATCGCGGGCCGGATCGGCGGATGTTCCCCCGAATCGGCGCAGGCTGATGACCGTTTGCACCAACGGAAGATCGTCTATCGCACTGACCAGTGTCCGCTCCATCGCCACCGGCTTGCCCCGGCGCGGTGACGCATCAACTGTCAGCACAGCCCGGGCGTTGCTGTCGTTCAGCCGTGCGGTGATTGCGGGAGCGGAGAAACCGGAAAACAACGGCACAGCGATGGCTCCCAACCGGGCAATGCCCAGAAACGCGGCCGCAATTTCAGGGATCATCGGCATATAGATGCCAACCGCATCGCCCGCGCCGATGCCCCGGGCGGCCAGAGCGCCGGCGACACGGGCGCTCTGCTCGGCCAGATCGTTGTAGGTCCAGCTGCGGGTGGTCCCGTCTTCTGCCACCCAGTCAATAGCGGTCTTGCCGCCAAGTCCAAGGTCAATTCGCGCGTCGAGACATGTTTGCGTCAGGTTGAGCGTGGCACCGGTGGCCCAGCGGATATTCTCGGGGCCGCCGGTGAAGTCACGCAGTGTATGAAAGGGATGCGAGAACCGGATACCGGCAAGATCAATAATCTTAGACCAAAACCAATCGGGGTCGGCGTTGGACCGTTCAAGCAGGTCTTCGTATGTATCCGCGCCACAATGGTTCAGAAAACCGGCAAGATTGCTGTTTTTACGGATATCATCGGCGGGATCAAACATGTCGGACCTTGTGAAAAAGGCCGCGCCGTAGCGCGGCCAGTTGAGGAGGTAGTTCTTTTATTTACCTTCCAGGGGGCGCACGCGCCCGACTAAAATGCCTAGCCGTGCATGGACAAGCCGCCCGACACGGAAATGACCTGACCTGTGATGAACCCAGCGTCCTCCGACGCTAGGAAGCAGACAATCCCAGGGTAATCTTCGGGCTGGCCAAGTCGCTTCATCGGAATGGCGCGTTTCAAGCCTTCGGCAATCTTTACGCCGGCTTCGCCTTCGGCAAAGCTTGCAAACAACGCTGTGTCAGTCGGCCCTGGAGATACGGTGTTCACCTGCACACCTTTGCGGGCCAGTTCGCGTGCGACTGTTTTCGAAAAAGAGATGATTCCGCCCTTGCAAGCCGAATAAACCGCTTCCCCGGACGATCCGACACGCCCGGCATCCGAAGCAATGTTGACCACGCGACCGCCCCCATTCTTAACCATTCCGGGCAGTACCGCGTGATGCATATGCAGCGGCCCATAAAGGTTTATTGCAATGATCTTGTCCCAGAGCGCGACATCGGTATCGAGGAACGGCTTTGCGACATCCCAGCCCGCATTGTTGACCAGAACATCGATAGGCCCGCCCGCTTCGAATGCAGTTACAGCGCTATCGACTGCGGCGCGATCCGCGATATCAACCGTGTAGGCGCTGGCCTTCCCACCATTTGCCTCAATAAGCGATACGGTTTCGGCCGCGCCGTCCGCATTGAGGTCAAACACCGCAACTTCGGACCCTTCTTCGGCGAAACGTTTGCACACTTCGCGTCCAATCCCACTGCCACCACCTGTGACGATCACTCTTTTACCTTGCAGTCCACGCATCCTGTAACTCCTCTTGGGCCCTTGCTGTTTAGTCGCGCACGGGCTAAAATCTAACATCTGTTTGAATTTATCTGCTTGATATCGGTGTGTCCAGAGGTATTTACCCATGAATATGACGCCCAAACCCCAAAACGCTGTGCTGCATGACGGACAGCCAAGTAAGTCCGAGCAGACGCGAGAGACGATCCTCGCGGCGGCGGCACAGTTTTTCCGCAATGAAGGGTACAATGCCGCGACCATGCGCAAAATCGCCAAAGTTGCAAATATGGAAGCTGGCAGCATCTACTACCACTTTTCGTCCAAAGAAGACATTCTGGGTGAAGTTATGGAGCTTGGGTTGCGCCGCCTTTATGTCGAGGCGTCGCGGGTTCTGGCCGAGGCTAGGGCGCAGGACAAGGATTTCCGACAGGTCCTGTCAGAGATGGTCGATACACACCTGACCTTTCTTTTGTCTGAAAGCGATTTTACATCCGCCAATATTCGCAACTTTCCGACGCTACCCAAAGAGTTACGCCAAAAACACCGGCCGCTGCGACGCGCATATTCCGACCTGTGGAACGGTTTCTTGGTAGAAGCCCAGCAGAATGGCTGTATTCGCACCGATATCGCGATCAGGCCTGTACGCCAGTTCGTGCTCGGCGCGCTCAACTGGACGGTCGAATGGTATGACACGGAGCGTTTTCCCGTCGCAACACTGTCCGAGCGGGTTACAAGGCTATTGCTGGATGGGATGGCCACAAAAGAGCACGCTCTGGTTCTTGTCCCCCGGCATCGCGACCGGCAGATTTTTGAACCGGAAGCCGATACCAACAAGGCAGCACGTACACGTATGCAAGTGCTATCTGCGGCCGCGCGGATCATCCGCGACCGTGGCTACAAAGCGGCAACAATGCGGGCCATTTCGACCGAGGCTGGGATCGAGGCCGGCAGCATCTACTACCATTTCGGGTCAAAAGATGACATTTTAGATGAAGTGCTGGATTTGGGGCTGCGCGATCTATTGAAGGGTGTGACTAGGACCGTTTCTGATTGGGAAAAGTTTCCTGATGACCTGAGCAGAATGTCTGCAGCGATCAAGACACATATGGAGTGTCTGTTTCAGGCCAGTGAATTCACTTCGGCAAATATTCGAATCTATGGTCAACTGCCCAGTAATGTGCGCGCTCGCCATTGGCCAGTGCGCCATGAATATGCGCAGCTTTGGGACCGCATTCTGAAAGATGCGCAAGACTCCGGTTGCTTGCGTTCCGATATCAGGATCGTCCCTTTGCGGCAGGTCATGTTGGGTGCATTGAACTGGACCGTTGAATGGTTTGACCCAAAAAAGGCGGGGCAGGAGGGAAATATCTCGTTGCCCGAACTTGTCGAAATTCTGCAAAAACTGCTTCTTGGCGGACTGTCGAAGTAAAACAACACGCTCGTCTGAATGCGCCGGAAAGCCCCATTTTTCAGATCAGCTCGGGCTAAAGCCTTCGGCGAGACTGCTTAAAGGTTTACTGATCTGATTGATGCAAGGCATTTCACTGCAAGCCTTTGTTGACAAATTTGACAATTGGCGAAATAACCAAGCAATCGTTTGCTTATTTAAGGAATCACGATGACAGCCTTGGCACCCAAAGCCAGAAGCAACAATCGCCGAGAACTCATTCTTGACGTCTCGGCGCAGCAGTTTGTTGAAAAGGGTTTTGCCAGTACGTCAACGCGCGATATCGCCAAGGCAACCGGCATGTTGCCCGGTTCGCTGTATTATCATTTCGCATCAAAAGATGATTTGCTTGTCGCCGTATTCGAAGAAGGCGTGCAGCGGATAAGCGCCAGTGTGGATACAGCCCTGGAGGCCGCGGGCGCGGACCCCTGGGTGCGCTTGCAGGCCGCCTGCGAGGCGCACCTGGCGATGCTGCTGGGTACAAGCAGCTATGCCCATGTCGTGATCAGAACGTTGCCGTCAGATTTCAGCGACGCGGAAAAGACTCTGGTTGGCTTGCGTCGGCAATACGAGGCGCGGTTCACGAGGCTTTGCGATGCGTTGCCATTGCCGCCACAGACCGACCGAAGCGTTCTGCGGCTGATGCTGATTGGCGCAATGAATCACACGCCAGTCTGGTACCGCGAGGGTCGCGATACACCAGCCGGACTTGCCCGTAAATTCATCGAAAATCTGCACGTGCCGCTGGTCGGGGCAGGGGCCAGCGAAGCGGCCCGTACAGATGCGTCAGGTGAACCAGTTTCGAGGAGGATTGAGGATGAATGACGTTCTGTTGGCCCCTGCGCGGGTGCTGGTTACCAAGATCGGACTGGACGGGCACGACCGCGGCAGTCGCATCATCGCGGCCTATCTGCGCGATGCGGGCATGGAAGTGATCTATACCAACCCCTGGCAGGCCATCGACGCGGTTGTGGCGCTGGCGCTCGAAGAGGACGTGGATGTCATCGGCATCAGCTCTTTGGCAACCGATCATCTGTTGGTTCCAAAGCTGATGGTCGCGCTGGATGCGGCCGGGTTGGGCCATGTGCGCGTCGTAGTCGGCGGCATTGTACCCGATGAAGATGAAGCGAATCTGTTGGCCGCAGGCGTTTCGAAGGTGTTTCACCCTGGAGCCGTGCGCGAAGACATTGTCACCGAGGTGGAAAGACTTGCAATCGCCGCCAGCAACGAACGCCCTTTGGACTAGAGAAAGGCAGAAGTGATGAACAAGATAGCCAAGCCCGTGATGTCGACCGGAAAAGGTACACACCAAGCTGCATTTGACGAGTGGCAACAGAATTATCACGCCCTGATCGGGGAGGACAAACCGGTCAGAAATCGCTCTGGCATCAAGGTCGAACCGCTTTACTGGCCGTCGGACGATCCCGATGGTGCCTATAACGAAAAACTTGGGTTTCCAGGCGCCGATCCGATGACGCGCGGCATTTATCCAACGATGCATCGCGGGCGCACATGGTCGCAGCGCCAGTTGATCGGGCTGGGCCGTCCGGTGGATTTCAATGGGCGGATCAAGAAAATACTGGCCTCAGGGGCCAGCGCACTCAGCATCATACCGTGCAATTCGGTCTACCGGGGGATCGACTGTGATGAGGTAGAGCCAGAAATTCTGGGCACTTGCGGGACCATTATCAATACCGAAGAGGACATGGACATATGTCTGGCAGACATCCCGATTGACGAGATTTCGATCGGTCTGAACGATCCAAGCCCGTTCACCATGTTGGCGCAGATGTTGGTGGTGGCCGAAAAGCGCGGGATCGATTGGAAAAAGGTCACCGGAACGTCAAACCAAAGCGACTACATCTCGCATTTCGTCGCCAACCACATGTTCTATCGCCTGTCTTTGCAAGGTGCCCGCCGGGTGCAGCTGGACACCGCCGCCTATCTGGCCGAGCATGTGCCGAACTGGAACGCCTTTTCGATCGTTGGCCAGCATATGCAACAGGCCGGGGCGACCCCGGCACAGGCGATGGGGTTGACGCTGTCCACCGCCATCCAATACGCCGAGGATTGCAAAGCGCGCGGGATGGACCCGGAAAAATTCCTTGAACGGTTCACCTTCTTTTTCGACATCTCGATCAGTTTCTTTGAAGAAGTGGCCAAGTTCCGCGCCGGACGGCGTATCTGGAACCGGCTTGTGAGCGATCGTTTCGGGGTCACCAATCCGCGCGCCAAACGGTTCAAGTTTCACGCCCAGACATCGGGCTGCGATCTGACCCGGCAACAGCCGCTGAACAATATCGCGCGGGTAACGATACAGGCAATGGCCGGCATCCTTGGCGGGCTGCAATCCATGCACACGGACGGCTATGATGAAGTTCTGTCAACGCCTACCGAAGACTCTGCCAAGGTTGCCGTTTCCACCCAGAATATCCTGAAACACGAGGCGCATTTGTGCGATGTGATCGACCCGTTGGGTGGGTCCTATTACGTTGAATCCCTGACCGATGCGATGGAGGTGGAAATCCTGAATGTCATTGCGGAAATTGACGCGGAAGGCGGCATGTTCAAGGCCGTCGAAAGCGGTTTTGTGCAAGAAATGATCGGGGCCAGCGCCCTTGAATTCCAGGATCAGGTGGACAGCGGCGAACAGATCGTTGTCGGCGTCAACGCATTCAAAGAGGATGAAGACGCCTCGGCCCGACCTTTCCTGAAGCGCCCCTCGCAGGTACATATGAAACAACAGGTAGAGCAGCTGAAAAAGATCAAGGCTGCCCGCGACCCCGCTTTGCTGAACAATGCATTGCAGGAATTGCGTCAGGCCGCGCGGTCCGAAGATATCAACGTCTTCGCCGCCGAGATCGACGCGGTGCGTGCTGGCGCCACACTGGGTGAAATCGTCAAGGTGTTGCGGGACGAATTGGGCTTTGGCCAACCGCTTGTAGTCGCCTGATCACCGTGCAGGATCAAACCGCCGAAAAGCCGGGGCTTTTGGCGCGTCTGTTGGCCGGACAAACCGCCGCACTTGCCCGCGCAATAAGCATCGTCGAGCGTGATGGTCCAACTGTCAGTGCGCTGTTGAAAGCAATCCAGCCGCATCTGGGCCGCGCGATCGTGGTTGGCTTTACCGGCCCGCCGGGTGCTGGAAAATCGACGCTGGTGAATGCGTTCATCGGGGAAATGCGGGGGCGGGGGCGGACAGTCGCAGTCGCCGCTGTCGATCCTTCCAGCCCGATTACCGGCGGCGCGGTTCTGGGTGACCGGATCCGGATGGCAGAGCACACGATGGACGCCGGCGTGTTCATCCGCTCGCTTGCATCGCGGGGGCATCTGGGCGGCCTGTCGGCTTCGGCCGCGCGGGTGGCTGACCTTATGGACGCTGCGGGCTTTGACGTGATCGTTCTGGAGACCGTGGGTGCAGGGCAATCCGAGGTCGAGATGGCGGAAATGGCGGATGTCAGGATTGTCATCTCGGCGCCGGGCCTGGGGGATGACGTTCAGGCGATCAAGGCAGGCATTCTCGAGATCGCCGACATTCTGGTCGTCAATAAGTCCGATTTGCCGCTGGCCAAACGGACAGTTGGTCAGTTGCAGGCAATGTTGGCCCTGCGTGCGCCGGGCGACTGGAAAGTGCCGGTCCTGGCGACCAATGCAGTCGATCGGACGGGCCTGTGCGAACTGGCCGACGCAGTCGATCACCGGGCCGCGACGCGCAAAATGAAAGGCCCGCGTGATGCCCTTGGCGGGCGTACCCGGCGCTTGCTGGCACAATCCGTCGCCAAATATGCAGAACATCGCGTTCTGAACGATACATGCGCAACCATCGACGCGGTGGTTTCGGACCTTCAACAGGCAGGGATCGGTCTGGACGATGCAATTACAAAGGTCCTGATGCGACTATGCGAAAGCCAAGACAATGGATGATTCTGCAACCGACCTACCGTCATTTGAACTGTTGAAGGCGCAATTTGTGGCGCGCGACGGTTATATGCAGTCGTTGGGCGCTGAACTGGCCAAGATGGGTCGCGGTCATGCAATTGTCCGGATGCCGGTCCGTCAGGACAGTCTGAACTTCAACGGAACCTGCCATGGCGGCGCGATTTTTTCAGTCGCGGATTGTGCCTTTGGGGTGGCGTCGAACAGCTATGGCACACTGGCGGCAGGCATTGACGTTCACATCACCTACAACGCCGCAGCCCGGCTTGGGGATGTATTGACCGCGACAGCAACCGAAGTTTCTCGGTCTCGCAAGATCGCGGTCTACGAAGTGACGGTCAGCGGCGACACGGCAGGGCATATAGCGTCCTTTACAGGCACGGTCTATATCATTGGCCACAAGAATTTTACCTGACTTTGAAACCGGGTTGACAGGATGTCGCCCGACACCTAACAAGTGTTAGGTAGGTAAATTTTTGTAGGGCACGATGGCACTCTCGAAAACAGTTGCACAAAACGCCGAGGTAGGCCGCACGGGCATTCTGGATGCGGCCGCCTTGCTGTTAGGCCGCCAAGGATACGGGGCGGTATCTCTGCGCATGATCGCCGAGGCCGCGGGGATCAAGGCCGGCAGCATTTACTATCACTTCGCCTCTAAAGATGACATTATCACGGAAATTCTTGATGCAGGAATCCAAGCGGTTCATGACGAGGTCCGCGACAGGGTGGCGGCCTTGAGTGCAGATGCGCCCGCGCGTGACGTATTTCGTGCAGTACTCCGTGGGCATCTATGTGCTTTGCTGGAACATGGCGCTTACACCTCGGCCAACGTGCGCATCTTCGGCCAAGTGCCACCTGTAGTGCGCGACGCCAACCTACCGGTTCGCCGCGCCTATGAGGCTTTCCTGGATAATCTGTTGTCAGAATTGAAGGTGCGGGACGCGATCCGCAGCGATGTCAATCTGCCCCGGTTTCGCTTGCTGCTGATCGGCGCGCTGAACGCGACGCTTGAATGGTTCGACCCCCAGAAGGGCAGCGCCGAGGATCTTGCCGATGACTATGCCGACACATTCTTGAACGGGATTCTCAGCCAAAGCGGAGACAACACATGAGCCGCATCGCAACCCGGATAGATACCCGATCCCCGGTTTTTGAACAAAACTGGGCGCAATCACAAACCTTGTTGGGAACTCTGCGAACACGCATGGCCTTTGCCACAACTGGCGGCGCGGAAAAGCTGCGCGCCCGCCACCATGAGCGCGGAAAGCATCTGGTGCGCGACCGGATCGACCGATTGATCGACCCGGGCACGGCCTTTCTGGAACTGTCGCCACTTGCCGCCTGGGGCCAGTATGACAATCAGGTCCCCGCGGCCGGAATCGTTACCGGTATCGGCCTTGTGAAGAGCAAGCATGTGGTTATCATCGCCAATGATGCTACCGTCAAGGGCGGCAGCTTTTTCCACGAGACAGTGAAAAAACACCTGCGCGCGCAGGAGATCGCCGAACAGAACCGTATGCCCTGCCTTTATCTGGTGGATTGCGGCGGGGCCTATCTGCCGGAACAGGACCGGGTGTTCCCCGACCGCGACCATTTCGGAAATTCGTTTCATCGCCAGTGCCGCATGTCGGCTGCCGGATTGCCGCAGATATCGGTGGTGTTTGGCGGCTGTACCGCCGGTGGTGCCTATATTCCGGCGCTCAGCGATCAGGTGATCATGGTTGATGGCAACGCACGCATCCATCTGGGCGGCCCGTCAATCGTCAAGGTTGCGATCAACGAAGAGGTTGACGGCGAGACTCTAGGCGGCGCCGCGATGCACACGCGGATCTCTGGCGTAAGCGACCATCTGGTGGCGGATGAAGACCAGGCGTTGGCGCTGGCCCGCACCCTGATCGGCGAGACGAATTTTGAGCGTAAGCCAGCAAAGGTCGCGCCGGTGCTGTCGCCGCGATACCCCGCATCAGAGCTTGGCGGGGTGATCAGCGCCGATCCCAAAATGCCCTATGACGTGCGCGAAATTATTGCGCGCACCGTGGATGACAGCGGTTTCAGCGAATTCAAACCTGAATGGGGCGAAACGGTTGTCTGCGGCACCGCCCGCATACATGGTCATATGGTAGGGATAATCGGCAATAACGGCGCGCTATTATCGCAATCGGCACTGAAAGCCGCGCATTTCATAACCCTTTGCGATCAGCGCAACATCCCGCTTCTGTTTCTGCATAATATCACCGGCTTCATGGTTGGAACTGTCGCCGAGCGCGAAGGCATAGCCAAGAACAGCGCCAAGATGGTTTACGCACAGGCAGTCGCGCGGGTGCCCAAGCTGTCGGTCATCGTCGGCGGTTCTTATGGCGCGGGCAATTACGGCATGTGCGGGCGCGGCTTTCGGCCGAACTTCCTGTTCGCATGGCCAAGCGCGGTGCTGGCCACGATGTCGGCCGATATCGCCAGCAACGTGATGCTGGAACTGCGCCGGACCAATGTCAAAGCCCCCACCGCCACGCAAGAAGAACTGGACGAAATCGAATCCCGCGTGCGCGCCCAGTACGGCGAACAATCGGACCCGTATTTCGCCACCTCACGGCTTTGGGATGATGGCATCATCGAGCCTGCGCAAACCCGTGATGTGTTGGGTCTTTGTCTGTCGATCGTGTCCAGCACACCTGATGCAATGGGACACTCCCCAGTTTACCGAATGTAGGACCGTACTATGACCAGCCGGACATTCCAGACCATCACTGTTGAAACGGACACGCGCGGCGTGGCGCGCCTGACGCTGAACCGGCCTGCCAAGCACAACGCGTTGAACGGTCAGCTGATTGACGAGCTCAAACAAGCCGCAGATTTGTTGGCGTCGGATGACAGCGTCCGGGTTGTTGTTCTCACCGGCGAAGGCAAAAGCTTTTGCGCGGGAGGTGATTTCAACTGGTTCAAAGGCAATGCCGCAGCCGACCGTGCCACCCGTATCCGCGAAAGCAGCAAGCTGGCGCATATGCTGAATGCGTTGAATGCGCTGCCCAAACCGCTGATCGGGCGGATCCAGGGCCCGGCCTATGGCGGCGGGGTCGGGATGATTTCAGTTTGTGACATCGCCGTGGGTGTCGATACCGCACGCTTTGGTCTGACAGAGGTGCGTCTGGGGCTGATCCCGGCCAATATCTCGCCTCATGTGGTGGCACGCATCGGCGCGGCCAATGCGCGGGCCACGATGCTGTCGGGGGCCTTGTTCAGCGCAGCAAATGCCGAAAAGATCGGGTTGCTGAACGAAACGGTAACGCCTGACGATCTGGACGCGCGGATTGACTCGATCATCGCCGACCATCTTGAGGCGGCCTTGGGTGCAGTCGGTGAAACCAAGCGACTGATTGCCTACGTCGCCAGCCACAGTATCAACGACAGCATGATTTATACCGCCGATCGCCTGGCGGACGCATGGGAAACCGACGAAGGCACCACCGGCATCAACAGTTTTCTGGGCAAGACACTGCCCCCATGGCGGACCGGCAAATGAATTTCTCAACCGTTTTGATCGCCAACCGGGGCGAGATTGCCCTGCGCCTTGTGCGGGCCTGTCAGGGTCTGGGCCTGCGCGCAGTCGCAGTCTATTCCGACGCGGACAGGGAGGTACCGCATGTGGTTGCCGCCGAGACGGCGGTGCATATCGGCCCGTCCGAGGCCGCCCAGAGCTATCTGGATGGTGCCCGGATTATTGCGGCTGCCAAACAGGCCGGCGCGCAGGCTGTTCATCCCGGTTATGGGTTTCTGGCCGAAAATGCAGGTTTCGCGCAGGCCTGCGCTGATGCCGGTCTGGTCTTCGTTGGACCGTCGCCGGAAAACATTGCGCTGATGGGCTCAAAAATCGCGGCCAAAGCGGTTGCGGTTGCGGCAAACGTGCCGGTTGTGCCGGGCTACTACGGCGATGATCAGTCCGACGACCGGCTGCTGGCCGAGGCGCATATCATCGGCGTGCCGCTATTGATCAAAGCCAGCGCCGGGGGCGGCGGGCGCGGTATGCGACAGGTGCATGATCTGGCCGATTTTACCACCGAACTGATTGCCGCTCGGGCCGAGGCTGAGGCTGCCTTCGGCGATAGCCAGATTTTGCTGGAACGCTATGTCGGCACCGCGCGCCATATCGAGGTGCAGATCCTTGCGGACCAGCAGGGTAATGTGCGCCACTTGTTTGAACGCGATTGTTCGCTGCAACGAAACCATCAGAAAGTGATCGAAGAGGCACCTGCGCCACTACTGCCAGCCGACGTTCGCGC
Source organism: Sulfitobacter sp. BSw21498 (assembly GCF_006064855.1). NCBI lineage: Bacteria > Pseudomonadati > Pseudomonadota > Alphaproteobacteria > Rhodobacterales > Roseobacteraceae > Sulfitobacter > Sulfitobacter sp. BSw21498. The sequence continues at coordinate 43,574 of NZ_CP040754.1, read as the reverse complement.
CAGCCTTCTGGAAAGCGCGGTGCGGCTGACCAAGGGCATCGGCTATGACAGCGCGGGTACGGTTGAGTTCCTGCTGGATGCCGATACCGGCGAATACTATTTTCTCGAAATGAACACCCGCCTGCAGGTGGAACATCCGGTGACAGAGGCGGTCACCGGCATCGACATTGCCGCATGGCAGTTGCGTGTCGCCGGGGGCGAGTCGCTACCGTTCGCGCAAGACGATATCACCTGCTCCGGCTGGGCGATCGAGGCCCGCATCGCCGCCGAAGACCCGGCCAACAACTATCGCCCCGAGATCGGAAAAATCACCAGCTACGCCGCCCCCGACATGCCCGGCTTGCGGCTCGATAGCGGTGTGCGCGCGGGCAGCATTGTCAGCCATTATTACGATTCCATGCTGGCCAAGCTGATCAGTTTGGCACCGGATCGCGCGTCGGCGATCCGGCTTTTGGATCAGGGGCTGGCCAAGTATCACATCACCGGGCCCGGCACCAATATCGCCTTTCTGCGCGATCTTCTGGCCTTGCCGGATTTTGTCGCCGGAACGCACAGCACCGCATCCCTTGGTGCGGCTTATCCCGATGGCTGGCACGCGCCCATACCCGGCCACCATCAGTGGGCCGAGGCCGTTCTGACAAACTTTCTGGCCAGCAATGACCGGGGCGGACATGATCCCTGGACCGCATTGGGTGCCTGGCGCGTGACCGAACCGTCCGGTCGACCAGGTGGCGCCATTTACCGGATCAACGGTGAAGATGCCCGCATCGAGGGGCGCGACGGGACCTATATCGTCACCCTTCATGATCTGGCCCCTATTGAAATGGAAAACGCCAGCCTGCGTGGCGGCATACTGTCTTATGAAACTGACGGCATGCGCCATAGCGCAAGCGCCGAAATCGACGGTGAGAAAGTTTCGTTGGATGGTCAAACCGGTCGCGCCTCGTTTGTTGTTCTGGACAGCGACAGGATCATTCAAGGGGTTGGCGAGGCCGCACTGGGTGGCGGCAATCAGGTGCGCGCACCGATGCCCGGCCTTGTCTCGGACGTTCTGGCCCAACCCGGTGATGTTGTCATCGCCGGACAACCGGTTGTTGTAATCGAGGCCATGAAACTTTTGCAAACCCTGACCGCGCCCTGTGCGGGCACTGTCGCCCAAGTCAATTATGCAGCCGGAGAAAACGTCGATATGGGCGCCGTGCTGATCACCATCGACCCCGAGGAATGACCATGACCAACCCATATTTTTCCGACGAACTGACCATGCTGCGCGAGCAAATCCGCCGTTTTGTCGAGGCCGAGATCGTGCCGCACGGCGACGCCTGGGAAGAAGCAGGCAAAGTCCCGCGCGAGGTATTCGCCAAGATGGGCGAGCTGGGCTTTCTTGGAATGCGTTACCCTGAGAAATATGGCGGAGCGGATCTGGATACGATGGCCAGCGTCGTGCTGGCAGAAGAGCTGGGCCGCTGCACATTCGGAGGCTTTTCAGCTGACCTGCTGGTGCACACGGATATGGCCAGTCCGCATCTGGCCAATGTAGGCACACCCGAACAAATGGCACGCTGGATGCCGGGTATCACGTCAGGCAAAAGCGTCTGTGCCGTTGCCGTAACCGAACCCGGTGCCGGGTCAGACGTGGCAGGAATGCGCACACGCGCGGTCCGCGACGGCAATGGCTGGGTGATCAACGGTACCAAAATGTTCATCACTAATGGTGTGCATGGCGATCTGTTTTTCGTCGCTGCCAAAACCAACACCGAAGCAAAAGGTTCGCGCGGGGTCACGATCTTTGCAGTCGAAAAAGGCACAGCGGGATTTTCGGTCGGCAAGAAGCTGAACAAGACTGGATGGCTGTGTTCGGATACTGCCGAACTGGTTTTTGACAACGTCCGTGTCACAGGCGACCATATTCTGGGCGAGGTTGATAAGGGTTTCTACGCCATCATGAAGAACTTTCAGAACGAACGAACGGTTCTGGGAGCGATGGCCATGGGTGAGGCGCAGAAAGCCATCGAACTGACGCTGGATTATGTGAAGGATCGTCCTGCCTTTGGCGGTGTTCTATGGGACAAACAGGTGATCCGTCACCGACTTGCCGAGCGCGCCGCCCAGGTCGAGGCTGGCCGGCAACTAGTCTACAGCGCGGCGTGGAAAGACGCTCAGGGGATGGATTGTGTCAAAGAGGTTTCGATGGTCAAGGCCTATTGCGGCGATCTGGTCAACAAGGTGATGTATGATTGCGTTCAGTTTCACGGCGGCATGGGCTACATGCGCGAAACCCCGGTTGAACGGATGTCTCGCGACGCGCGTATTCAGGCCATTGGCGGCGGCGCAACCGAAGTGATGTTGGAAGAAATTGCCAAGCGGCTTTAGACGGCAAGAACTGGATTCCGGATGAATTAACGTGTTTGTTGAACTGAGAGGTTAACGCACTTTGCGGTGCCATTGGCACGAAACCCCACGGTATCGATCTGGCACGTGTAACTACTCTGACTTGTCACGAACATCTGAAATTGACCGAAACTCATTTCGCCTCGTCCTCCGCTCAAAAGTTCGCAGATTTTGCTCAGGTTTAATGCGCCAGCTCGGGCGCTAAATGCGTTCAGAAACATGGGGGAGCCAGCTTCACAGCCGGATCGACGCGGGGTTTGAGAGTTTTCCACGCGCGAAATCATAAGACGTAGCGAGGATTTTCAATGCTGTTTCGATCTCGGCTGTGTCCCGCGCGGCGAACACCATGACGGCGGTTGCGGGGATCATGCCTGAGGCCGCCATCGGGTGCGGCTCGCCCCATCCTTTAGCGAACAGTTCAAGCGTACATTCGATTGGCAGCATCAGATGCATGGAGCCGTCATAATGCGGATGCACATGGGCAAACTCATTTCCCACCATAAAAGATTCTTGACAGCCGTGGGCATGATCATGTGCCAGCCAAAGAGCTTCGGCTCCGGGGACAGAGATAATGCTGGGGCGACGCTCGACAAAGGGAAAATCAAATGCGCGCTCTTTGAGCTTTTGATAGGTACTGGCATCGGGGTTTTGGGTTACCTGCTCGTGAGGCGCGCAATCGGTAGTCTCTGGTCGCGGGCCGATGCGGGGCGTCAGTTCAAACATTTCCAGCCTTTCTGGTTTATATGGTTAGGACCCCAGAGCCTTGCGGACGTCCGGTGCAACGCGGGTTCCCAGGATCTCGATCGCGTTCATCAGGGATTTTTGATCGAGCCGCCCGATCGCCATCTGAATGGTAATCCGTGTAAAGCCGAAGATTTCATGATGGGCGAGGATCTTGTCGGTCAGTTCTGCGGGGCCGCCCACGAACAACGCGCCGCTGGGGCCGCTCATGGTATCAAACTGTTCACGGGTTGCCGGGGGCCATCCGCGTTCTGCGCCAAGTCGGGTCATGACCTCGTTATGCGGGCCACTGTAAATGTCGCGGGCGGCTTGACTGGTTTCGGCCACAAACCCATGCACATTCAGTGAGGTTTCAAAGATGGCCGGGTCGTGCCCGGCCTTGGTGGCGGCAGAGCGGTAAAGATCGAACAAAGGCGCAAACCGCACAGGTTCCCCGCCAATTATACCAAGCGCAAGAGGCAGGCCAAGTGTGCCGGCCCGCACCGCCGATTGTGGGGTTCCCCCGATACCCAGCCAGATCGGCAGCTTGTCCTGATAGGGACGTGGATAGACGCCCTGATGATCGACCGCAGGCAAATGTTTTGTGCCAGGCCAACTTATGTGTTCGGCTTCGTTCACCATCATCAAAAGCTGGAGTTTTTCAGCAAAAAGGCCGTCGTAGTCATCCAGCGCATGACCAAACAGCGGAAAGGATTCAACAAAGGCACCGCGCCCGACCATGATCTCGGCGCGCCCCTGGGTCAGGTTGTCCAGCGTCGAAAACTGTTGGAAGACGCGGATCGGATCATCGGAACTAAGCACAGTGACGGCGCTGGAAAGGCGGATGTTTTTGGTTTGTGTAGCCGCCGCTGCCAGCGCTACAGCAGGATTTGAAACTGCATAGTCGGGGCGGTGATGTTCGCCAACGCCGAACCAATCCAGCCCGACCTGATCGGCCAGCACGATTTCCTCAACCAGATTGCGCAGCCTTTGGGAAGGGCTGACGCTGCCAGCTTGATCGGCGCCCGACTCTGCGAATGTGTATATGCCTATTTGCACGATATGGCCTTCTTTGGGGCGGGGGCGAATACCTCGCCCCCGCAGATATTTCCGTGGATTCTAAACGCCAAATAGGGCCCGAACAGGTGCAAACGCCTCCTTCCACGAAGCGCGCGCCTCAAGCCGTTCGATCCAGGCCGCGACGTTCGGGAGATCGTCAAGCGAGATATCAGACTGCACACGGTACATGAATGTCGAGGCCAGCGCGAAATCCGCAACGCTAAGATCGCCCGCGATCCAATCCTTGCCCGCAAGGCCGAATTCCAGCACTGCTAGGAACTGATCTACGTTCTTCAACTCGGCGTCTATGACGCTTTGATCCGCCTCTCCCATGCCGAACTTCGCTTTCAGGAACCGCTCGAACGACAACTTTTGAATTGCCGGACCAAGGTGAATTGTCTGCCAGTAAAGCCACTGATCCACCGTTGCCCGGGCCTTTGGGTCGTCAGGATAAAGACCGCGCTCGGGTTTCTTGCTTGCCAGATAGGAATTGATGGCACGGGATTCCCATATCACGAAATCGCCGTCTGCCAGCACCGGCACCTTGGCATTGGGATTCATCGACAGGAATTCCACGCTGCGGTTGTCGCCGCCGCGTATGTCGACCTCGATGATCTCAAGATCGATCCCCAGTTCCAGGGCAACCGCCCGCACCCGAAGGGCGTTGGGCGAGAAATTGGCGTTGTAAAGCTTCATCATGGTTTCCTTATTGCGCCGGTGGGGTGAGCAGGGCCGCCTTGTTGGCAATCAGGAAATCACGCGCCGACTGGCCGGCCTGTCCGGTCAGTTTTTCCAGATCACCCGTTGCAACACTCAGATAGTCCTTGGCCATCGCCTCGTCGAAGGACGCAAAAACCTTTGCCATGAACTCTGGCAAGCCAGCGCCGATCATTGCCTGGACCAGATCGTCGGTTGAGATCGGGATATAGGGGATATCCTTGCCCGAGATTTCCGACAGGAAGGCCGCGATGTCGCTTTGGGAAAGCGCCGCGGGGCCGGTGATGTCCAAAACGCTTGAACCGGTTTCCTGCATCAGGGCCGCTGCAGCGGCGCGGGCGCAATCGGCGCGAGTAACATAGCCGGTTTTCCCCTCAGCAGCAGCGGCGAAGTGTTGCCCCATTCCAATGCTTTGCCCACCACCCATCAGCACCAGATCGGTGTAAAGGTTGTTGCGCAGGATGGTATAGTCGACACTGGTGTCCTTGATTAGCGCTTCGGTGTCGCTGTGATCTTTGGCGAACGTGATCGGGCTTTCCTCAACCGGGTTTGTCAATGACGTATAAACGATATGTGTGATCCCTTCCTTCGTCGCGGCTGCAACGGCGTTTTTATGCGCTGCCAGTCGCTTGCCTGGTTCCAGATCGTCGGTCGAAATGATCAGCAGACGCTTGCCACCCGCAAAAGCCGCGCTCAACGATGCGGGGTCGTTGAAATCACCCTTACGGGCCTCGATGCCCTTGTCAGCCAGATCGGCCAGCTTTTCCGGCGAACGCGAAACGGCGATGATCGGACCGGCACCGGCCGCAATCAGATTGTCGATGACCTGTCGGCCAAGCTGGCCGGATGCACCGGTGACGATGAAAGGGCCGTTTTGAATGTTTGTCATTGGGTATTCCTCGATTTTTCGGGTTGGATTTGGATGTTCAAGCGTCTGATGGGATTCAGCCAAAGGTAAACGCGCTTTCGACTGCTCCGAGCACGTGATCCTCCAGCGTTTTCACGCCTTTGTCGGCAAGGGCGGCCCCCGCGACAACATGCAGCGGAATCAGATGTTCTTCGCGCGGGTTGGCATCGCGGGCACCAGGGGCGGCGTCCCACTGAGCCAGCATTTGATCACGCTCTGCTGGATCGGTGCGGGTGGCCGTATCGCTTAGCCAGCGGTCAAATTCCTGCCCGTTCACGGCATCGGTGACACCACCCCGCATCGCACGCATCATTTTTTGCATGTTGTGATAGGTGTTGCCCGAACCAATGATCAGCACACCTTCGTCGCGCAACGGCGCCAGTGCCCGCCCGACCGCAATATGCGCAGTTGGGTCAAGATCGCTGCGCAGGCTAAGCTGCACACAGGGAATGTCTGCCTGCGGAAAGGCCACCTTGAGCGGAATGAACACGCCGTGATCGTAACCGCGCGCCTCATCAACGGGGCAGGGGAACCCGGCCGCCTCGACAAGCGTCTGCACCCTGTCGGACAGCGCGGGGTCGCCAGGCGCGGGCCAAGTCAGTTCGTAGGTGTGAGGTGGAAACCCGTTATAATCGAACAACAGCGACGGGGCCGGGTTTTTCTGCACTGTGAACTGCTGCTCTTCCCAATGGCCTGAAATCACCAGCAACGCCTTGGGGGCATCCGGCAATGTTGCCGGTAAATCCGCAAGGAACTCGCGCTGTCGGTTCCAGGTTTCTGGCGGGTCCCAGTCCATGAAGAAACATGGGCCTCCACCGTGTGGAATGAACATCGTCGGCATCCGGGGCATGTACTGCATCCTTTCGTCTTTATTGCGAGCGAAGCCTGACGATCCAGCCCGCCCATGCTTGCTAGGTTTTTCTTTTCACTCTAGTATTATAAAGCGCCTTAGTTTTTAAAGGGAAGTAGGCACGTAAAGGTAACTACCCTTGGAGAAACTCAAAATGAAACAGAAAATACCGCCCGCATGTCCCATGGACTCCATTTTGCGCCTGCTGATGGGGCCGTGGACAACTTATATTCTTTGGGTCCTAAACGATGTTGGGCCACAGCGGTTTGGGGCGCTGAAACGGGCAGTGCCGGGAATTTCAACCCGTGTGCTGACGGAGCGGTTGCGAATGTTGCAGGCGGCCGGAGTGATCTGGCGCGATCAGACTCAAACGATCCCACCCGCGGTTACCTATGGTCTGACTGAGCGAGGTGACGATCTGCGCCAAGTGCTCGAATCCTTAGGTGAAATTGCGCAACGGTGGCAATCTGAAGGGGCGTTTGAAACGGGTAATGTTGCTGCAGAATGATCAATTCAACGATGTGGTGGTCCACATAATTTTTATCTGCTACCGCGAAATCTGCCAATTTGAGCCAATATTATTTGCTTAATATCCAGCTTGCTACGCTATATTTAACATAAGATTGATTATGCGTATTTTAGCAATAATATATTTGGAGTTGCAATAATATACTAATGGAGTCATGCTGCTTGCACCCTACTCGATAGGATGCTTCACATGCTTCGCAGATTTCGAAAATACTCAATTGTCGCCGTACTTGCACTTGTTGGTTCGTCCGTAGGCCTTGCCAATCGTGTGCAGGCTCAAACTTATCAGATCGATTGCGCAATTTTGCTGTGCCTCTCTGGCGGCTGGCCAGCGTCAGTTCCATGTGCCCGTGCACGCGCTGAATTCATCCGCCGGATCACGCCTTGGCCCGTTGAGCCGCCATTGCAGATTTGGCGGTGCCCAATGGGCGCATCCTATGATCCAGATGCCCCGTCAGATAATCGAAGTCGTTTCTACGATATCATGTTCACTAGTCAGGATCGCCCGCGACCACTTCTGTCGCCAGCAACTGAACCTCTGCCTTCTGAAAATGCCGTTTTGAATATTGCTGGTCCAAAGCCTAACCTGCTTCCGGAAGGATTTGCGCTCCAGTTGGTCCAAGACCGCGCTGACATCGACATCAGCGGCCCCGAATTCAACTTTGTACGCTCAATCCGTGTTTATGATGTCCGATATGCACGCCAAAACGAGTCCGGCCGCGATGGAGACTGCAACCGATCTGCTACCATTTACCTCGGTACCTATGGAACCCAAGGTGATTTTTCATGGGCTCGATCTGCTCCAGCAGCTCTACCCGAGGCACATACTGGACTTGAACGATGGGGATATAATTGTCCGAGTATTTACCATCGATCGGTCTTCGTTGATTGGCGTGATTACGAAGGAAATTACGGCTTCGAACAGGTCAATTACTGACGGAGCGTAAGGTTTATTATGTAATATTAAAAGATCTAAACTCATCGAACGCCAGCCGCGCGGTCTGTCGGTAACGATAATGCGGGCCATTATCGTTACTCCAAAGAGAGCTGACTTCGAAACGACGAAGCGCCTATGATCAACTGTTTGGACACCTCAACAGGAGTCTAACATGCCCCATCTCGATCACACCGCTTTCGTCAATGCCTGCCGCGATGAACGCGGCGTCGGACATCACACGCTGCGGGCCTATGCCCAGGATCTGCGCACCTTCGCGCGCTTCACCAAGGAGCGTCATCTCACCGATCCGCTGTCGAAAGACGACATCCTTGCCTACCACCGTCATCTGCGCGATGATCTAGAGGCCAAGCCCGCAACCATCGAGCGGCGGCTGGTCACCCTCAAGTCGTACTTTGCCTGGTGCGCGGATCGGAACAGCGCCCTGCCCTCTCCGTTTGTGGACGTCCGCATCTCAGTTCGGATCCCGCGGCGCCTGCCGCGCCCGATTGAACGCGACACGTTGAAAGCTGTCTTGCACGCGGAAACTGAGCTGACCAGGGCGCAGCCTTCTGACCAGGCTTTCGCCGCAGATCAGAAAGTTACAATCCTGATGATCAAGCTGTTGATTGTGACGGGTCTGCGGATCAGCGAGCTGACCAACCTGAAGATACGCGATGTCTCAACCGACGCGGCACAGATGATTGTGCGCGGCAAAGGCAACAGGGAGCGCATCGTCTTTGTGCCAAACGCAGAGTTGCAGGACGCGTTCCGACGCTACTGCATGTTTTGCGCTGAACACGGGTCCCTGAAATCGCCGCTCTTCCTGAATGCGTTGGGCCGCCGGCTCCGGTCGCAAACGTTTCGGAAACGGCTGCGCATGCTGTCACACCGCTTAGGGATCGTGCCGCATCTGACGCCGCACCGGTTCCGCCATTCAGCTGCGACACTGCTGATCGAAGAGGGCTCCGATATCCGCATTGTGCAGGCTCTGCTCGGACATGCTAGCCTCAGGACCACCGAAATCTATGTAAGGGTTTCGAACACCGCGCTTCGGCGCGCGCTAGAAAGGGCCAATGTCTTAAATGCGTTAGTTGAGTAAATATCGATACGCTCTGTCGTTTTCTAGTTTCGCCATTGCTGCTTAAACTCTTCATCAAACCAGAGCTCGGCGTCAGCTGACGCGCCACGAACGGAGCGAAAGTTCAGGTAGTGGCCGTATCCCTTTTGATCCAGCCAAGACTTGAAAGTGAGAAAACTTGGTTCGCTTTCTGCCGCACGAGGAATGTCGACTTCATCCCCCCAAACATGGCACAGGTGCCTGATCACGGGCTCTGCCTCACTCTTCTTAATTGTCAAAATCCTAATTAACTAGCAGCAATTCACCGGCATGCAGCCTCGGCCAATGTGGTGCGCTAGTTTTTGTACTTTCACCGCTCATTTCTTGCCCTGATCAAATCAAAGGCTTGATGGCAAAGCTGCAGGAGATGAAGCCTCAGCCTTGCCATCGCTCGGTTCACGCATTGCCTCGAACTTCATCCGTCGCGCATCGTTGTGCGAGGATTGCGAGCGCCATATCCAGAGCTAACAAACTTGCCCGAGACAGCACTACGTGTTGCACCGTGAGTTGATCCACCACCAACTCTTTCATTCACTGTTGTACGTGGACTGCGATTTGCATGAGCTTTCGTAACGAAGCGTCCAGATATGGTGCTTCGGGCACGAGTGCCACTTCCTTTTTTAGCCATGTGATTTCCTTTCATTTGCTAGGATGACGTTATGTTGCTAGGTAGCAATTGCTGTATATCCGATTCCCGGTATATTGCAACAGTGAAACGGGAGATCACATGTCGAATTTTTTTGATGCTGAAGGATTCTATGCGGCCCTCGACGCCATCAGACGCGACCGGGAGGTATCTTGGAAGAAAGTTGCAGAAAAAGCCAAGGTGTCTGCCTCGACGCTTACCCGCATGGGACAAGGGAAACGCCCCGACGTTGATAGCCTCGCGGCACTCGCCTCGTGGTCAAGCCTTGATGTGAGCCAATTCTATCGGACCGAAACGATGACACGATCGCAAAAGGATACCTTAGCCGAGATCACAACACTCTTGCGGGCCGACAGGAACATCAAGGGTGAAGACGCCCAAACGATGGAACTGATGATTAAGACGCTGTATGAAGACATGAGGAAACGTAGGGCGGATGGCGCACAAGTTTAAGCACGGATTCAAGGCAGAGGCAGAGCGATACGCCGAAGAGTTTCGAGGTGAACTGAACCTCGAGCCACATGCGCCCCTGTGTCCGAGAAAACTCGCCAAACATCTGGGCGTTCCAATATTTGGGATTAAGAAAAACAGCTGCCTTCCACCAGAGATTCCAAATTACTGGGCCAGCCATCCCGATGATCCCTTCTCGGGGTTGATCATCTCTGACGGTAGCTACAGGGAAATCCATCACAACGATTTTAATCACCCACGCCGACAGAATTCAGATTTGGCCCACGAGCTTGCTCACGTCATCTTAGGACACGACATGGACGTTCCAATCAAAGAGAACGGCGAGCGCGCCTTTGATCGCAATATTGAAGAAGAGGCCAAGTGGTTCGGTGCGACACTTCTGTTACCCAAAAAGGCAACAGTTTTCATGGTTATGAATAGGTATTCAAGAGCCCAGATTGAGGATGAATACCAAGTTAGCTGGCAACTTTATCAATATCGAGTTGGTGTAACTGACGCGGTGCGGGCATCGAAGAACATGCGTCGAAAGAATGTCGCGTAACCTCCTGTTTTGCTCAATTTTCAGTCTAAGCTTATCCAGACAAGGCAATTAGCAAGAGTACCGATGATATCCCTATCCGCAATATTGCACTGGTCTCAACGTTACTGGCGCCGAAGGTGGTCTTTCACACATGCCTCCGGTGTACGAGGTACTTTTCTTTGCTTAAGCCACGTGGTTTCCGCGATGATCTGTGTCACAACCGTTCGACTAACTTCCTTATAGGGCACGTGTATGAAGATCTGTATTTTGGCATGGGGCTCCCTTCAATGGGACCCTAGATCTCTTGAAATTTCTGACGCTTTTGAGCCCACCGGACCGATGGTGCCCATCGAATTCAGCCGAATCTCCGGAAAGGACGGACCGACACCACGTCTGACCCTGGTGATCAACGAAGGCAACGGAGCCCTTTGCCCAACCTTCGTCGCGACAAGCAATTTCAAAGATCTTGGCGCAGCCAAGGAGAATCTTCGAGTTCGCGAGGGAATGCTGCACGTTAACGGCGTCGGTTTCGCGGACTTATTGTCCGGCGACGTGAGCGAACGTGCGATGGAACGTCACCCGGAAACAGTTCGTACGGTGCGTGCGTGGTTGGAGAATTCAGAGTTCGACGCAGCGATCTGGACCGCGCTTGCAAGCAACTTCGCGGATGTGCGGGACGAACCCTTCTCAGTCGACGCGGCGATACGTTTTCTCGAAACGCTGCCAGTAGAAAATCTCATAGTCGCGTTGGAGTATGTTCGTCGTGCGCCAGAGCCGGTGCAGACTGAAGTCAGGGACGCGGTTATTCGTCGCTGGCCGGATCTGCCGGAAGGTACATGACCAGACGGACACGCGATCGCGACTTGTTTTGGAAGGTACGAGAATAGATTGGGCCACCTGGAGGCGTGGATGCCAACGGCGTGCAGTTGGCGACGATCTATTAAAGCCCGCTATCGACCTCGAATGTAGTCATGATCGGGAACTTTCGAAGAGAGGACTATAGCGCCTTCTCTGTCTCGATGCGCGCCCTCGGCAAAGTTGATCGTATCCACGAAGTAGAAAAGGGCCGCGCGTGCGAGTTTCAGTGAATCGAGGGTTAGGCGATCAAACCTGTTTAGATGCGTATGATCAACCGCCAAGGAGGCAGAGGACGTGTCTTCGGAAAACATGTCATCATGGAAGACGGAGAAGCGATGCGTCGAGCTGTTCCTGTAGCTCTTGTGGGCCTGCATGAATCCATCTCCGCGGCTCTCATCCTTCGAGATGTCATGGTAGATGTTAAACAGCGCGATCAAGCCGGGATTACCAGCTCTTAGATGGGCGGATATCTCATCGTGCAGCTGGAAGATTCCGCCCTTTCCAGTCCTACCCCAAACGTCCGCAAAGCTCGACTTGTATGCTTTCTTCAGTCCAAGATAGCACGCCAGGGCGACGGCGATCTTGTCGAGTAGGTCGAACGCGATGCGTTGCGCACTCGTCAGAGCCGAATAACGGACACCGTAGACGGCGTAGTCTAAAGTGTCCGCGTGAGAGGTCGTCTCCAAATATGGCGTCTCCACATCATACTCTCTGACGTCATAGTAAACTTGCCGCGCGAACGCGTAGTCTGATTTCATCACATTAATCATAGCGAAAACTTCTGGGACACAGTGCTCATCCGACTCCTTTGCCCTTATCGACGGAATCGTCAACAAATCGAACCGACCGGCTTCGTACTCTTCGACGCTGCAACAGAGCGACAGCGCCAATCCCTCCGCGTCAATGAATGCGAAATAGCGATTTTCAATCGCCTTTCGAGGGACAGACTCGATCTTCGCGGCATCGTTCGCGGCGTCGATCACAGTTCGCAATACGTCCCTCCCGGAAAAATCGATGATTACGTCCTGGTTTGAGAACACGACGTCGGAGAGCCGACGTATACGCTGGAGGAGCGTATCAATGTGACAGTAGGTTTGATAAGTCTCGTGCTGTCGGTGAAAGAGCCCGGCCAGTCCCATTGAATGCCGCATTTCTTGATATGCTGCGACACCGTTCCGTGGCAGCGCCTCGAGCGCTCGCTGAAAGCAATCCAGGCCTTCGACCCAACGAGATGTATCCAATAGAAGAATACCTATATTTGTCAGCGCTTGAGATTTTAGCTCCGGAGATGCTATGCCATCGCGCAACACCTCTCCGAACCGAACTCTTGCCCGAAAACTGTCTTCGAAAGCCTGGCCTGAGATCGGAGATACGGGCCCATATGCTAGCCGGGCACGTACTTGCAAGGCATTTGCGAGATTGTAAGAGAGAGCCGCATCGGACCCACCAGATTCCACAAGCTCGTTAAAGATCTCGACGCCTTGGCTCACAGAGGCAAAGTCACCGACGGCGTCACCGCAATCGACGAGGACAACTGCTGCGGCCTCCCTCTCTCCCGGTCCGGGACCCGGAACACGCGCGAGCTCAATCGCTTTTTGAGGATCGTTTTCCCGCAAGTTGTACAGTTGTTTGATATTGTCAGAAGACATGCCGCTTCCTCCATTCCTGCTCCGGCCGGCATCTATCAAAGTTCACTTTCTGAATGCCATCTGTCCCTTGGGGTTGCGAAAATGCCCTACGCCGAACGCGATCAACCGGTCAACAGCTGCTTTGCCGTTCGTCTGATCCGATCTGAGGTCACCGCGTGATCCTCGCCATATGCATCTGCAATCAATCGGATGGCTCCAGTGACGTCACCCGGATATCTGCCGCCAAACTCATCGGACTGGAATGGGGCATCCGTTTCAGTGAGGACGCGTTCGATAGGGACGGTATCAAGCAGGATCCGCCCCCTCGGAGACTGCAACATCTGCTCGTTGACAGAAAAATAGCAGCCCAGTTCGAGAGCACGCCTGATCTCTGATTCAGACGCGTTAAACCAGTGAAGCACCGGGACACAGGTGCGATACGCGCCTGTCCGTTCGACGACGTCAAGAACCTGTTTGGCAGTCCGGACACTGTGAATACTAATGACCTTATCGCCGAGCCTCGTACACAGCGCCAACACGCTTTCGAACACCAGCTTCTGGCGTTCGAAGGATGGATAGAACCGGCGGCCGGCATCGAGGCCAACTTCGCCTATAAACCTGGTCGAGGACGCGAGCTCTTCGAAGAGGGAGAGTTCCGACGCCCTCTCAGCGACCAACTGCGGGTGTATGCCGAGGGCGGCGCGTACAAAGTGACTATCACGCGCCATGCTCTTATTCCGGGCAAACGCTTTCGGTGTCGTGGTGACCGCGAGTGTGAAGCACCGAGCGGACTCACAGCGCGTATATGCCGCCCGCATGTCCTGACAGAGATCGAGATGACAATGAAAGTCGACGGGACCGGACGCATCCTCATCAGACATGCTTCGTCCTAACACCCTTAAGGATCTCCGAGACTTCATTCATGCCCCGGCGATACACGTCGACGTAAGCGTCCAGATCATCGCGGCCCAGCGGCCCAGGTTTTTGCACTAGAAACCTTGCCCGGCTTGGATTTTTCCGCAGGTTTTCGGCAGCAAACATGAAGGATCTGATGTTCTTCCCGTCCGCCGATTTCGAGTTCAAGACCCCTTTCTTAAGATCATCGAGAAAATAGGTAGTTGTATCCGCTTCATCGAGCCCAGCAGCGAGCGACGCGCGACGGATCAGGCACGGGACGCAACGACCACAGTGCTGGGGAGGTGCGCTCTCAAATCGCACTTGTGCCGGATGGGAACATGACATCGAGGCGGGTGCCAACTCGGCAAGCAGGTCGCGATCCAAACACTGTCTGGCCATCTCCCCCTTCGTCTTGAATCGATAAGGGTTTTCCAATGTCACGTCGACGCCCAGAGCATTTACCAATTCGGACATCGACCGAATGAAATGCGGGTGGGCCGTGCGCGTGCTCAGTGATCCGAGCCGATGGGCATCCATAGGCACATTGAGGGCGATCAAACCGTTTTCGGGGATAAGCACCTTGTTGGTAGAGGCGACCGCGTCGGCCGCAACCACGGCGAGGCTGTAGAAGAGGAAGGATCGCGCCCTTTGGTTGTTGTCGCTCCCGGCCTCTGCAAAGTCCGACTTCCGGAATCCTATATAGGCCCGGACAGATTCGAAGGCATCGCCGTGACGGTCCTTCAATACTTCGAGTAGTTGCCGTTGCGCACTTGATGCCTCTCCGTCCCAGTAGTGGCTGACCAGGAGCGGTCGCTGTCCCGAAGCCAGGAGGTCGATCGCCCCGATGAGGCTGTCCAATCCGCCAGAGAACAGACTCACTTGCGTAAAGTCCGTAAGATCCATCTCCTCAGGTTGCTTCGTGAAGGATTGGAGGTCGTTTGGTCGATCGCGAAACGTGAAACCCCAATGATCACCAGTCAAGAATTGAAGCATTCTGGATAAATGGTCCTGCTGTTTCCGCCAGAGGCCTGGTTCCGACACTGCGACGTTGAGATCAATCATACGCGTCCAGCCGTCATCGGCGTACCGTTCCCGCGAGACGCCGGTGTCGGCCGCATATACTGCGGTCGCGACGATCATTAAATCGACCGCAGCTTCGCTCGGTGTCGCGCCTAACTTGAAGAGTCGTTCCAATAGCTGGCCCAACCCCCTGTCGAGATCACCAAAACTATCGATCATATCGATGATGATATCAGCGGTGTCTTGAGCAGGTTCGTCGTCCTGATGGCCTAGGCGTACAAAGATATTACGTCTCATTGCATGGTCTCCAGAACTGCGCCTAGCATGTCGAATGTATCGGCATAGACATCAGAAATGCTTCTATCAATTTCGGATTGCGTCGGACGTGATCCAGCATCGAACCTGTTCCCGAGCGCATCCCTCACCCTCCCCTGCGTAAAATCTCGGGTAATCCGCTCAGCCTCTCGAAAATCGGCATCAGACGCTGACCCGTGCAACGCGTTCGTCCCAATCTCGTTGAGAACCTTTGTCACAATGCTTCGGGTGATCACGTCACATAGGAATTCGTCGAGTTGATCCGTAGATAGCTCATCAAACGCGCCGGGATCATCTTCTGCAACCTCTGCGATTGCTTCGAGCATCGCGTCGCGAGCGATCGACTCATCAATCGTTCCACCATCAGGACAGATGACCTCCGCCACGGCCTCGAGGACCTCTACGGCGGGACGGCCTGCGAGGTCTTGAAGATTAAATCGGGCTAGTGCCGCCTCGGCACCGTCAGTCGCGACCGCGCTCGCGAGCCCGGCGACACCGGATGCTACCCGAGTTGAGTGCGGCATTCGCCGCGTGGCCCCGGCACCGCCCCCCGCGGCGCTGACGTAACCCTTTAGTGCGCGTCCGAGAGACTTGTTCCCGCCCCCATTGGTAAATCGGGTGAACTGTCCCCGAGGATAGGCGAACTTGCCGCCGGGAGGCGCTACAGCGGGCAACGTCTGTGGCGTGCCAGCGTCATCGCCGTCGGTCGGTGTAGGATTTTCGGTGTCAGAACCGCCGCCTCCGTCTTGATCGGTCGCGTCTCCCCCCATACCCGAATCGACACCATCGACCCAGTCTGGGACAAGGCCGGATGATGGGCCACCATATGAACTCGACGTTCCCATTATCTTGCCCCCTTGCCACGGAAACTTCGTCCACCACCTGCTGCTAGTTGCAGTGGTTTATTTTCGTCAAGTTTGGCCCAGGCCTCTTTGATCTTGGTAAATTCGCGATTGGCCTCCGCACCGGTGAAGATTTTTTCCCAACCGGTTGCCGCCCAAGGCCCCAGCTGACCGCTTGGCAGGTCGGCGAGGAGGCGAACCGTCGGGGTTTGGAGATTGGCAGATATCTTGCAAAGCTCCATTAGGCCCTCAATACCATCGGGTCGCTTCTTTAGATCCGTCGCAGCCCTGATCCTTGCGGCGACCACGTCGAAAATTTGCTCGATCTCTCCCGGTGTGAGTTTTGCGATTTCAACAGCCGCAGCGCGTGCGCCAAGGGTGCTGCCGCAAAGTTTCTCGATCCAGTCCTCTTTCAACGCCAGATTTGAGCCTGCGGTGAACAACGCCTTGCGATCACGAGACACGAACAAATAAGGACGCAAATCCTCATCCGCTAGCGCTGGAGCAACCAGAGCCCATCGTCTGACCCATTCACTCGCAAGAAGGTCGTCGTCAGTTGTTTTTTCGGTCCGATCCCGGCTCTTGGCCGACGCCGGCTTCTTGGCTTTGTCAGACTCCTCAGGTTCCTTGCGTAAGATTTCTTCGAGGTCTGCGACTGTCTTCGAGGAACCGCTGACAGCGGCCTCTGCCTCCAGACGCTCGAAGAAATCTGCCTTAAAGCGTTCTGCGAGCATCAGTTTGGCAAGGACAGCGGGATTTACATCTTCTCCGATCCCACGTGCGTCTGCGATAGCGAGGCGGAGATTGAGTGTGTTCAAAAACCTCTTGATCTGTCTGGGATTACCTTGAGCCCCTTCGGCCAGTGGCAACGCGAGTTGATCTGCCAAAATAAGCGCGTTCTCCAGCTCCGCGGAGACCGTGCCGAGCCGCTCTTCGATCGCGCCCCGGCTCAACCCGTTCCCGTCCCAAGGGCGCCTCAACGCTTCACGACCGAGTTCTAGCAACGTCTTGAATTGGACCGAACCGGTATCGAGGGAGCTCCCAGCCACAAGGAGGGTCAAATATATCTTGGTCTCGACGTATCCCAACGGCGGCAAACGGAACGGGACCTGAATGAGCTTTTCGAGATAATTTCGAGCGTAGGTCGACGGGCCAGACGACAGAGGCAAGTCCGGAAAATGAGACCTAACGGCGTATTCGATCATCCCCTCGTCGGCGGCGATGACAAATGCCGCTCCGGGCACGAACAGGAAAAGGCGTATCGCCTCAAGCGTCTCTATTGCGGTCGCGGGAAGGCATCTGTCAAGATCATCCACGACAACAACGAGGCGATCTATATCTGCCGCCGCGAGCAACTCCTCGAATTCCGACCTGAACGCATGAATGTGGGCAGGTAATGTTTCGGCATCAGGGTCGTTGAGGCAGTCTGTGACTTCTTTGACGTAGCCCGTCATGTCGCCAACCGTCAGACTTGCGCCTCCTGCGAGAAGCGATTTTCCCTGTTTCATGAGTCCGCCGAGCATGTCCGGGGACGGGATCCCCGTGAGCCCGGTCAAGGCGAAGCCACCCGCCTTGGACGCGACCTTCATGAGATCAACGCGCTTCAGCAGCCTCTTTGATGCGTCCTTCAGCTTGGTCGTGAGCGCGCGATCCCGTAGCAATTGTTCGACGATCGTTTCGATGACTACGGTTTTGGCGTCTTCGAGGCCCTGAAACAGCCAGCCATTGAACCGAATGACCGAAGTGCGATCATCATTCGAGAACGCGTCCTCGAGCATGAGCAAAACGCTCGACTTTCCCGCGCCCCAATCCCCATGGACGCCGACTGTGAGAGGTTCGGTCCCCGAGTCTCTGATCACTTTGGCGACCGTCGCGGAGACGGCCTCAGAGTAGATCAGGTCGACGGCGGTCTCGTTATCTGGAATAATCATGAAAGTTGGTTTCCACAGTATATCGTCATTTCAAAATTGTCGCCCCGCGCGGCTTGTCCCTTAATCGCCCGCCGCCCAGTTAATGGTATGCCGGCACTTCTTCGCCCTTTTGGTTCGGAACTCATCATAGTAACTCTCGGACCGGAACGAACGCGTGATTGGTTTCGGCCGCCCGTCGCAGCTTTTCGTCAAGAACATCGATCAATGAGAGACGGTTATGAACGATCTGATGTAGGTCGAGGCCATCGGCACAGATTATGTTCGTGCGCCTACCGGTCCTGAAAGCCTTGAGGCCGTCTTCAGAAAACCCCGAATTACTAATGAAGAGCCCGCGCGCCCACGTCGCCTTGCCCGAGACCTTGCCGGAGAAGGTCAGCAGATCGGCCTGACCTGTAAGGCCAGCCTGCCATTTGGCTTCGACGAGGTAGGTCTCCCCATGCAGCTTAAGGCTTCCGTCAATCTGTTCGCCCGTCAGCTTGAAAGGTGCTCGTGGCGTCAGCCCATAAGCGGCAAAAAGTTCTGTGAGAAAGCGCTCGTACTCATAGCCACGACGCTGCGGCGGGTGTTCAAATAGGCCGATCAATCGTGCCGATAACGTCTGTGCCAGTTCGTCTGACAGCGTGGTTGTCGCTTCTTCTGGAATTGTCTCCGGCTCAGACTCATCTCCTGGCAGTGATTCAAGGAACGCGGGGTCGTTGAGCTCGGGCACCTTTAGCGACAGGCGCAAGAGAAGCGCGTTCAACGCGACTACCTCTGCACGGGTCAGCGGCTCTCCTTTGCCCCTGCGCCAGGTCATTGATTGCCGTACGATCATCAGCATCAATGGGCTAAATTTGTGTCGCCTCTGCCCGAGGGTTGATGATAACATCTGGACGATCGCGGGGCGCTTGCTACCACCGACCCACAGGTCTTCACATTGGACCTTTGCAGCCGCCAATGGAAATGCGGTCCGAGAGTTTCCGCTCCCGGGCAATAAGCCGTAAAGCAGGTCCGCCAGATCCTCGACGCATTGTTCCTCGACGAGATTCATGAGCGTCCCCACAGACATGACAGCGGGGCTGCGAACATGTTTTCGCCGAAGGGGACGACCTTATCGTGATCGTAGAGCACCATGCCTTGGACGAACTTTTTGCCGCAGGCGTCCGCCAGTTTGCGCATTCCGGAAAAATCGGCGGTCGAAACGGTGGCAGATGATTTTACTTCGATCCCGACCACCTCGCCGCGGCGGTTCTCCAACACGATATCAACCTCGTTCTTGTCCTTGTCCCGGAAGTGCGAGAACGTGCACCTCTGTTCGCTCCAAGTGGCGATCTTTCGCAGTTCGCCGAACACGAAGGTCTCTAGGATCGCCCCGAAGCTCGTCTTGTCCCTGCGAACCACGTCCGGCGAAACATCTCGCATCGCGGCTAGGAGGCCCGCATCGAGAAAATGTAGTTTGGGCGACTTGGTTAGACGTTTCAGGCGGTTTGTAAACCAGGGCTGGAGCGTATGAACAAGGTAAAGGCTTTCGAAGACATTTACATATTTTTGTGTGGTGACATGGTTGAGGTCGAGGCCCGCACCGATCCCGGTGTAGTTGACTAACTGGCCTGAGTGTTCGGCAAGTACGGACATCAATTTTGGCATGACGGCAAGTTGTTCGATCTGTGCGACGTCTCGGACGTCACGTTGGACGATCGCATCGAGGTAGGCGTGATACCAATCCTGCTTCCGCGACCATCGCGCCCGACCGAGCGCTTCGGGATACCCGCCTGAAAGGACGCTTTCAATGAGGTCGTCTCCGACGATCATCTGGCCGGCAGTCGGTTTCTCTCGGGCAAAGGCCCGATCAATGAACTCTGATTTCGTACCCAGAATTTCTGCCTGTGAGAGAGGCAGTAACCGAACGACCTCCATGCGACCGGCAAGGGAATCCGCCACTTTTGGAATGGTCATGAGGTTGGCCGAACCCGTTAGGAGGAACCTTCCCGGTGTCTGATCGTCATCGACCAGATTCTTGATTGCCAACAGAAGATCGGGCGCGCGTTGAATCTCATCGATCACAGCGCGGTCCAATCCGCGGACGAAACCGACCGGATCATCAATCGCCGATCGCAATACGTTGGCATCGTCCAATGTCAGGAAGGGTGTTTTGTCCGACGCAATTTCGTTTGCGAGTGTCGTCTTGCCGGACTGACGCGGCCCCGAGATGAGAACCACGCGGGTGTCGGACAGCGCTTCTTCCACTCTAGCCTTGGCAAATCTTGGGTACATTGTCGTGCGATTCCTTCCGACTAATTGAAAGTACTCACCCGACCAATTGAAAGTCAAGATCCGACCAATTGAAAGCGAAGATCTTCAATTCTGCGTTGCCTCGGTCTCCTTACTTGCATTTCCAACAGCCAACTCCAACTCTGGCAAGTCCCGCAGTGTCTGCAAATCGAACGCTGTCAGAAACGTCTCCGTCGTCACAAAGGTATGCGGCGCGCCGGGTCGCGGTGCTCTCGGACCGCTGGCGATCAGATCCTTGAACCGCAACCGCGCCAGCAGATCGCGGCTGACGTCTTTGCCAAAAATGTCTTTGAGCCCAGCCCGGTCGATCGGTTGGTGATAGGCAATGGCGCAAAGCACCCCCATCTCGGTCTCGGTGAACGCGAGGGATTGATCACCAAGGTCGGCAGCGGCTTTGATCGCATCCGCAAACTGCGTCTTCGTGCGGAACATCCACCCGCCGGGACCTTCGGCCAGCTCATAGGGTCGGCCCACCAGTTCCGCCCGGATATCAGCAATCAGCATCTCAACCGAGGCCCCCTGCCCCACCACGCGCGCCAGGTCGTCGCGACCAACTGGCGACGCACTGGCAAACAACACGGCTTCGATCCGGCCCATCCATTCACGCCAGCGCAGCTCTTGCGGCAGGTCTGCAAGTTCCCGGTCAAACAAGTCTTCGTCTTTCGTGCGCCCCTGCCCTTTCACAGGCTTTCGTTTGGCCGCAACGTTCATGGCGGTGCGGGTCATGGTACGATCCCATAGAGCCGGAACGTTGACCGCCCGGTCAACTCGCGGGCAATGCCCAGCTCCACTAGCCGATCACAAAACCGCCGCGCCGCTCGATCCGTCATGCGCGTGGTCGTGCCTTGGATCATCGGTGACAGCATCGACGCCGGGGCGACGGCATCCTCAGACAGGAACAGATCGACCGCCGCCTCCGATCCCTTGGCGCGCAACTTCGGGGCCACAGACTGAAGAGCAACCGCTCTCGATGAACAGTCGCACGCGATCCGGATCGTGTCTTCGATGGACTCGACGAGGCGCTGCTGAACGTTCAACTCACCCCCCTGCCCGTCTGCGACCAAGTCCCGCAACAGTGCCTTGGTGAGATGCTGCGCCGTGATCGGAAGAAGAGATGGCCAATTCAAGATGCGTGCCAGAACCACATCACTGAGCAGGCAGGCAATCCGCTCGGCCCGGTCATCCGCTTCGAGGACCGCCCCCAGTACCGCAACACACCCAGCCAACGGCCCATGCGTCCTCGCGCGAGCAATACTCGCGTTGAGCCAAATGTGCACGTCAGTCTCAGCGTCAGGTCCGATGAGGCTCCCAAGCCCGGCTTGCCATTCTCGGTCGTTCAGTCGGAACCGCACTGCGTCGCGCCAGAAGGCCAAGAGATCGCCGTCGGGACCCCGCGCCTCGCCTGGCGGCGTTAGATGATAGGCATCGCGAATATCCGCCTCCCGCGCCAGTCGGCCCTCGAGTTTCGAGGTGGCGGTCGCGGCGGTCAGTGCCAGCCGGTTGGCCAGCAGCTTCACGGGCACCCCGTGGGTCGGATTAGTGACCAAAGCGTCGAGCACGGTCAGCGCCGCCCCCGACCGAAAGGTCACAGTTTCAAGGGTTTCTGCACGCTGAGAGGTGACCCAGGCGGGCAGCTTGGGTAGGGTGTTCAGGTCGTCTTGAATAGCGGCAGGCTGATATGTCATGCCACAACACTATCGCACGGCGGCGCTTTCGTCTACAATATACGGCACAAACCGCCCCACCCTGCTGCTCCCAGTTATGTCCAATAAGTTTGTATTATCGGACATAGAAAGATATGCTCTGCGACATGTCAAAAAGCAACGAGAAATCGCCCTCAAGTCCAGCAAACGCGCCCTGCCCCAACGAGGACAACGAAAGTTATCCTTCTTCCGATGAGGCTCTAAGCCTCCCCACCTTTGTGGCTGGTTCTGGCACACTCGATCGGCTGGTTGAGACTGCCCGCGACTATGCGAAGCACGCTGCATCTGAGAACACGCTAAAGGCCTACACGAAGGATTGGGCACACTTCTCTCGCTGGTGCCGGATGAAGGGCATAGACCCCCTGCCCCCCTCGCCCGAAATGATCGGGCTTTATCTTGCAGATCTGGCTGCGCCTACTGGCAAAGCCCCTGCCCTTTCGGTTTCAACTATAGATCGTCGGCTCTCAGGTCTCAGTTGGAACTACACACAGCGTGGCTTCAACCTCGATCGTAAGAACCGTCACATCGCCACGGTGCTGGCCGGGATCAAACGCAAGCACGCCCGTCCTTCGGTACAGAAAGAGGCCATCCTTGCCGAGGACATCCTTGATATGATTGAGACCCTTGGATTTGGGCTGAGAGACCTACGTGATCGGGCCATTCTGCTTATTGGATACGCAGGAGGTCTCCGTCGTTCTGAAATCGTTAGCCTAGATGTTGGTAAGGACGACACACCCGACAGTGGTGGCTGGATCGAGATCCTCGAGGATGGTGCCCTGCTCACGCTGAACGCCAAGACCGGCTGGCGTGAGGTCGAGATCGGCCGCGGATCGTCTAGCCAGACTTGCCCGGTGCACGCACTCGAACAATGGCTACACTTCGCCAAGATCGATTTCGGCCCAGTGTTTGTCCGCGCTACACGGGATGGAAAGAATGCGCTTAAGGCACGGCTAAGCGATAAGCACGTTGCGCGCCTGATCAAGCAAACCGTGTTGGACGCTGGACTCCGAAGCGAGCTGCCAGAAAAGGAACGCCTCGCCCTGTTCTCTGGGCATTCCCTGCGGGCGGGCCTCGCCAGCTCCGCCGAAGTCGACGAACGCTACGTCCAAAAACAACTGGGCCACGCTTCCGCAGAGATGACCCGCCGATATCAACGTCGACGGGATCGGTTCCGCGTGAACCTGACCAAGGCGGCAGGGCTTTAGCTAGGAACTAGCCGCTCAAAATGAAAGATTTGGTTCGAATTTGGGAACCCACCATTCGACTATTGGAGGCCACACCATTTGTGCATTAGGAGCCTCCTTTTGCGCAATAGGTGTGCTCTCGTGTATCATTTGGTCAATCCAACTTCATGGACGTTTTTTTACGATCCAGCGAGAAAATTCTAACCTTCTCGCACTTGAAGTGCACGAAAGTTAGAATTTGGTCTCATCGTCAAGTACCGTTGACACCCGTTAAGGGATATTTCCGACAACAATTTGACATTCGTCATACAAAAATATCGAAGAATCATAGCTGAAGAAAAAAATCACTAGTCCCAACCGTCGCCAATCTGAAGAGTTGCGTTTTCCACGAGAAACTCGAGCTAAAAATAGAAATATACATATTTATCAGTATATTGTAGCCATCCTCATGCGCGGACCTGATTGGTGCTGTGGATAACTATTGCACTACATATAGATTTTTCTTGCCGGACTCACTCATTCATGGCATTCCCATTTTGACGACAAAGCGCGTCAGACGCACCTTGGGTCGTCAGAAGAGCGAAGAGCCTTAATAAAGGCCATGACAGGCGGCAGTAGATGAATGAACAAAACACAGGTTATGCACAAGGTATAGGTTCTTCTGATATCGGAGCCTTTGCAGACAATCTTGCTGAGTCTCTTGACCGGCAGATGAAGATAGCTTTCGAGCCCGAAGAGCGAAAATTCCTCAGGCGCTTCAGCTCAACCGAAGTTGCTGGTTTGCTTCGCGTCAGCACATCCAATCTGCGTAATCGCCATAAAGACGGTAGCTTTCCGGAAGTCTTCACTGATGGTCGCGGTCACAGGTTCTATACGGCCGAAGAGGTCGATGACCTGCGAAATATCTTAGCTCGAACTGGCAAAAATGCCGATTCTTACCTGCCCGGCCGCCGCAAAGGCGACCGCCTACAGGTAATATCAGTCGTAAATTTCAAAGGTGGATCGTCCAAGACAACCGCTACAATCCATCTTGCACAGCGCTATGCCTTACGCGGCTACCGCGTGCTCGTACTAGATCTGGATCCACAAGCTAGTCTAACAACGTTTTTTGGCTTTCGGCCAGAGCTCGAATTTGCTGAAGGCGGCACGATATACGACGCTTTGCGTTATGAAGATCAGATCCCCCTCAGCCAAGTCATTCAGAAGACTTATTTCCACAAGCTAGACATGGTTCCAGCGGGTCTAATGCTTTCTGAGTACGAAACCGAAACAGCGAACGCACTCGCTCGGCGAGTACAACCAATTTTTGCAGAACGCCTTTCTGCAGCCCTAGAGGAAGTGGAAGCAGACTACGACATCGTATTAATCGATTGCCCTCCGCAATTGGGATTTCTCACTTTGACAGCCTTAGCCGCATCGACTGGCCTGCTCGTCACTGTTGTCCCAGGTATGCTTGACATTGCATCCATGAGTCAGTTCCTCAAACTCGCGTCAGAGACTATCAAGGCCGTCGAAGAAGCTATTGGACGAAAAGTCACTTGGGATTTCGTCAAGTTCCTTATCACGCGGTATGAGCCCTCGGACGGACCCCAAACCCAAATGGCCGGATATTTGAGGTCAATTCTTGCTGGGCAAGTCATGACAGAACCGATGTTAAAGTCGACTGCAGTATCAGATGCAGGAATGACCCAACAGACTGTCTATGAAGTGGACCCCGGTCAGTTCATTCGCAAAACCATTGATCGTGCGCTATCCAGTATAGACAGCGTTGCCGATGAGCTTGAGCAGACAATTCAGCTGGCATGGGGGCGCCGCTAATGGCACGCAACATTTTCAACCAACCCCCAGCAGATGACAACAAAGTCGCATCCCCCTCCCCTGCCCCGGCGAGATCTACAAAGCTACCCGGTTCTGTCGGTGGGCTTCGTGACTCCCTCCGCGAGATCACAGCCAATTCTATTCGCGACATAGAGCCTGATCAGATCGATATGGACGGACTGCGCGACCGATTGATTTTGGAAGACAGCAGCATTGACGAACTCGCCGAGAGCATACGAAAGCATGGTCAGCAGGTACCAATCATGGTCCGTCCCTCGGACCAGCATGATCGCTACCGCATCGTTTATGGTCGACGTAGACTTGCGGCAATTCGAAAAATAGGCGGATCAGTGAAGGCAATTGTCCGTACGCTGGACGACGATGCCTCATTGATCGCACAAGGCCAAGAGAACAACCTTCGGCTCGACCCTTCCTTTATCGAAAAATCTCTTTTTATCAAAGAGATGCACGAGGCCGGATACAAACCCAGCATTATCCAGGACGCGTTGGGGCTGACGCGACAAGGCGTATCGAACCATCGCGTAGTCATTGAGCAATTACCTGAAGAGCTTGTACGAATAATCGGACCTGCTCATGGTGTTGGCAGGCGACAGTGGGGGGAGTTGGCCGCTCTTGCCAAGCGAGTACAACTTATTGATATCGCAAAGGAAACGCTTGGCGAACTGCCCATCGAGACACCAAGCTCAGAGAAGTTTCAAGCGGTGTACGCTGCCTGCGCTAAAAAGATAAAACCCGCTGTGAGGCTAGCCCCTAAGGGCCTGACGACCGTCGTAAAAGATGAGAACGGCAGTCCTCTAGCGACGCTTGCAGTTGATGGCAAAGCGATTGCTATCAAAATCGCCCGCAAGGACAACCCGGAATTCGGCCAGTGGCTAGAAGATCGTGCAGAGGCAACGCTTCTGCAGCTTTTCGACCAGTGGCAGAGTGAGAGAGACTCGGGATCCTGATCCCAGTCAAAATTAGAAACACGAGCAGAGGAGAAATACGAAGACCAGAAAGAAAAGAGCCCCCCAAAGTTTCCCTCGGAGAGCCCTCATCAGTAGTTTTGCACCTTTGATGTAGCAACCTCCAATACAACGGTCAAGAGTCACCGATTCGGTGGACGTCTTTTTATTGCCTTGTCGTGCTTCAAAACGCGAGACAAGACGGGGAAGTTGTGGGCCAAACGGTCGTCGTTCATAAATCATGGCATTCACAAAACTCTCAATCAAAAGCACCCCCGCTGTTCCAGCGTCAGGTTCGCAAACACCTCATGAGACTGATATCTGGGCAATCTTCAGGGCCCTCAGAGACTCGCGTAGCATGTTTGAACTACGCCCCGGCCACGTCCAAACACTTCAAGCTATGCTGAGTTTCCTCAGGCCAGGTCACGGTGATACCGTGTTCGCCTCCAACAACGAGATTTGCCGGCGCGTCGGAGGTATCGATGAAAGGACACTCCGCAGACATATCGACCGCTTTGTCGAACTCGGCTTTATGAAGCGCCACGACAGTCCAAACCGGAAACGCTACCGTGTAAGATCATCAGATGGTCATTCCATCAGTTATGGTCTTTCTCTTACTCCGTTATTGGAACGCGCCAGCGAGCTGTTATCCGTCGCTCAGGAAATGGAAAACAACCGTCGAGATCGTATTTTCCTCCGTAAACAGATACTGACAAAACTGGCCCGCTTGGAAGAATGCGATCCCAGAAACAGCTTGCTTTCCGAAGTTCGTAAAAGACTCCGGAGAAAGCTAACGATTGCAGAATATCGCAATCTATTGACCGACGTTGACGCCGAATATATCGATTTGTCCACCGCGGTGGACGCTCCAGAAACGATCAAACTGCCCGCCAATGACGGACAAATTGTCCGGCACCATTCTAGGTCTATAAAAGAACAAAAAGATTTAGAAGACAATCAAGCCAACGAGCCACCAACAATTCAGAAACTTATCTCGATATGTGATCAGGCAATATCGTTCTCAACGAACAGGCTCCATTGCTGGCTAGACATCGAAAACCATGCACGCACCCTTGCACCGATGATGGGCATTCACTCAAACACTTTCGACAAAGCAAAGACGGCCGTAGGCTCAGAGAAGGCATCATGTGCCATCTTCATCATACTTCAGCTAGGGAGCCAGATCAGAGACTTCGGAGCCTATTTTCATAGCATAACACTTGGCAAAAGAGTTCAGCAGTTCAACCCAACTGTCTTGCTCGATAGGTTATCAAAAGCAGATACTGTAAATGCATAACGTCCACCGCGGTGGACACTTTGAAAGAACAACGAAAATGACGATTTACTTACCCTTTGGTTCCGGCCATTCGTTGAAAGTCATACGCACCATTGGCGAATGGACCAAATCGCATGGCGGTGAAAAGTTTGAGGGCAGCCATGAATATTTTCAGCACAACGAGAATGCGTATTTCCATAACTCAGTCTGAGATCATGAGTGAACGCTCTGACCGCACTTCGACGAAACACCACTCCGCGTGCGAGCATCATTCCAACATTATTGGAGCTCCCATGTTTCGCTGATGTCGTTAGCTAGAAACTTAAACACTTCCTTCAATGAGCGGAGACAGTACGTACAATCTTGGTCATCTTCGTACACAGCAACAAAAACCATGATACTGGTCGCGCGCAGCCATGCTTTAAAAAGGCAGGTGTATCCCCGGACGTATATTGCAAAGAGAAAATGCAAGGCTTCCAGTTGGTGCTACCGCTGTCGATTGTCTAGGTCGGGTAACCGTAAGATGGATAAGGAGTTTTGTTGCTAAAATTGTATGCCCTTCTCTATTCATGCTCTTGAATGGTGATCGTTGGTATCTACTCGCTTATTGCCATCCAAAATGTCCTGAATAGATTGCTCAAATAGCGATAAATATATATTTATCAATGAGATAGACGGTGAATAGCCCTAGGGGAGGTCCAAAATCACCTCGCTGACCTTCATTAAGATAGCGTCATTCAATCTGAACTGATTTCTACCAGTTCACGATGCTCGATACTTCAATGGCCAGGTCAAAGATCTCATCGTAGATGCCCCGCAGCTGTTTTGGGTAAGGTCAATTTGGTTCGGATCTGGCGCTGCCGAAAAGTAAAAGTTTCCTTCTTGTTTTGGGACTGTCTGAAGGAACCCTTGTGGGTGTTCCTGACGGGTCCGGGTCAGTTTCCGGCCTGTCTGTCCTGACAAGGAACCTCCCATGCAAACAGAAGTATTGCGCGTGCTGCGCACTGAAGCTCAGTCGTGGTGGTGGCATCGAGAGCTTAGAAGAACTGGTGACCTTGATGAGGCTTGTCGGCTGGAACGCCGAACAATCCGCCGCGATCTTGGATATCTCCGTGCGGCCCTCAACAACCCCAATGCCTATGTCAGCTGCGGTGGGGGAGGGACCATTCTTCACCTCGGGCTGACAACAGTCTCGCTCTATGCCCCCGTTGAACGCTTCCCGCTCGCCAGCTTGGCCGTCCGGCTTGGAACGCCTCTGATTGACTGCCGCCCCATCAGCGACATCATCACCTTGGTAAACCTGCCGAAGGTCACAATGGATGGCACGGTTGATCCAGAACCTTGGACGTCCTCCAGCCGGATACCGCTTTTGACATATCTCGATCTTAGCGAACGCCTCGGCGCTCGTATCGTCAACGATCCGCGCGCAGGTCGCGCGACCTAACCCATCCTTCCAAATCAATCTCAACCGAAAGGAGGCCAGCCATGGCCCGTTCCCGCACGTCCAAATTTGACGCATCCGAAGCCATCACCAATGAACTCATCCGCATCATCGAACGCGGTGTTCTGCCGTGGCGCAAACCGTGGACCGCTGGCGGTAGCGCGCGTCCGTTGCGCCACAACAGTGAGCCCTATCAAGGCGTGAACAACTTCCTGCTCACCATGCGCACGGTGATGGCAGGATATACCTCTCCGTTCTGGATGACCGTGCCGCAGGCGAATACTCTTGGAGCAAAGATCCGAAAGGGCGAACGCTCGTCTGTTGTTGTTTATTATGGCCAGAGTCGAACGCAGTCCGATGATGAGCAAGATACCAACGATGGCAATACCGAAGAAGCCCGTGTTTTTCGCTTCCAGAAGTCATATCGCGTGTTCAACGCAGATCAAATCGAGGGCTTGCCGGAGGCATTCCGCCCGGATGCTTGTCCGGTCCCCGATCATGTGCCATCTGCGCCAATCCCGCATATGCAGGCGTTCTTTGATGCCATCGATATTACGACGGTCTTTGGTGGAACCGAGGCACGCTATAATCCGCCCGTCGACAAGGTGTTCATGCCAAGCATCGAGCGCTTCAAGGACCCCCTGAACTTTTACGGGGTCTGGGCGCATGAGCTTGCCCATGCCACCAAGGCGCCCCATCGCCTGAACCGAGACTACGGTCTCAGCCGATTTGGCAACACAGCCTATTCCCGCGAAGAGATCGTCGCAGAACTGACGTCCTGCTTTCTGGGGCAGGAGCTCGGGTTCACTGCGCATACGCTCGAGCTGAACGCGTCTTATTTGTATCATTGGTTGCGCGTATTGCGCTCGGACAAGACGGCAATCTTCAAACACGCGGCGGACGCGCAGAAGGCCTGTGATTACCTCATTGCACGCTCAGAGGCGGGCAGGGCAGGGGCCACCGACCAGGCAGCATGAGAAGTCAGGTGTTGTCGCAGGCGGTGTCGCTCAAAGAGTGAAAGCAAGCTTTGGGTTTTGTGTTTTCAATTTCCTCGAAAGGACAGACCCATGACCACTTCCGCACTCCCTCAAACCGAAGGCCCCGACATCGCAGCAATCGCGGCGCAGAATGATGCCTTCCGCAAACTCGCCTGCCTTGGTGAAACCCCTTCGCAGCCCATTCAGGGTCGAATGCACCTCGCAAGTTCACTGGCGATGGCAGAAGATGGCTTAGCCCTTGAGGCCGTGCAAGCTGTGGGTGAGTTCGACGTCTTCGAGCCAGAGAACGATCCAGACGGGTGCCACGACTTTGGTGCAGTGGATATCCGCGGGCAAAAGGTCTTCTGGAAAATCGATCTTTATGAAGCGGATAGCGATTTCCGGTATGGCGCTGAGGCCCCTGACAACCCTGCAACCACCATGCGCGTGCTCACCATTATGATGGCATCCGACTGGTAGGGCAGGGGGCCCAACCTCACAAGCGATGCACAATCTGAAGGCCCGCTGACCCCTCCAAAGGGA
Source organism: Sulfitobacter sp. BSw21498 (assembly GCF_006064855.1). Taxonomy (NCBI): domain Bacteria; kingdom Pseudomonadati; phylum Pseudomonadota; class Alphaproteobacteria; order Rhodobacterales; family Roseobacteraceae; genus Sulfitobacter; species Sulfitobacter sp. BSw21498. The sequence goes on along the minus strand of NZ_CP040754.1, from coordinate 13,042 downwards.
AAGCGGGCCATTTTTCATGTGATCCCCGCCCTGGGGATTGGTCAGGCCGTTCCGAATGTTCGGGGCGGCGCAAACATCTCAAAAGGACATCACATGACACATGCTCTCAAATCTATCTCGGTCGCCATTGGTGATCTCACGTCGCATCCTGCCAACGTGCGCAGCAACTCGCCTGAAACCTACGAGTCCGAGGCGATAGCCCATCTCAAGGCCAGCATCGGCGTTCTGGGCATCATCCAACCGTTGCTTGTGCAAAAGATTGATGGCAAGTTCGGCGTCTTGGCAGGTGGTCGACGTCGCGCAGCTTTGAACGAACTGGTCGTTGACAAGACCGCCAAGGGCTTCACCAACAAAACCAAGATCGAATGCCGCTTGGTGCCGGACGACTGCGATGTGACTACAGCGCTCTCGCTCGCAGAAAACATCACCCAAGCCCCGATGAACGCTATCGACGAGTTCGAAGCCTTCGCGCGCATGATGGAGGTCGATGGGCAGTCACCTGAGACGATTGCCAAGACTTTTGGCACCACAGTCGCCGCCGTGAAGGGTCGCTTGCGCTATGGTTTGATCCATCCCGATATCCGCGCAGCCGCGCGCGCCAAGACGATCACCCTCGATACGATGAAGGCCTTTGCGGACCATCCAAGCCAAGCCGTGCAGCTTGAGGTGTATGAGGCGCTAACGAGCGATGACAGCTACGTGCAGGCCTATACGGTGCGTCAGGCGCTTAAAACCCGCGGTGTGCAGGTGAGCGACGATATCGGGGCCTTCGTGCGCGAGGACTATGAGGCGCGGGGTGGTCCCATCGCTGCTGATCTCCTCGAGGAGCATTCCGTGCTAGAGGACATCGCTTTGGTTGAGACGATCATGGTCGAAAAACTCACCGCCGCTGCCGAAGATGCACGGGCCCAAATGGGATTTGCGTGGGCCGAGGCATTGGTGCGCTACGATTATGCAACGATGGCAGAATACGGTCGCGTCCATCCCGGTCCGGTCGAGCCTGACGCCGCTGGCCAAAAGCGTGTCGATGCGATCACCGAGGAGCTCGAGAAACTACAGATTGAGATGGAGGACGAGACCCTCGAGACCGATCCCTACAACGCCCTCTACGACCGCGTGGATGCGCTCGAAGAAGAGGCGCGGGATCTGCAGGAAGCCTACAGTGCAGACGATCTTGCGCAGGGTGGTGTTATCGCGTCCTGGTCAAACGGCAAGATTACCCTGCATGTTGGCTTAGTACGGCCAGAGGACAAGCCTGAGGCGACAGCGCAGACAGCCAGCGCCGGCGGCACGTCAGACAACGTCGAAGGGCAGGGCGCAGACGCAATCGTCTACCCCGCCTCGCTGACCCAAGACCTCAAGACTGAACGGGCAATGGCGCTCGGCGCGGCCATGACCCTGCATCCGGAGGCCACGCTCGATCTGACATTGTTCAAGCTGGTCACGGACGTGCTTGGCGGCATGAGCGCAACTCACGCCGTCAAGGTCGAGGCCCGCAAAGAATACCGCAGCCACGCCAAGATGGATGAGATCGACGGCACCTCACTGGAACAGGTTGCTGAGGCGCATGACGCGCTCGATCTATCTTGGGCGGATGAGGCGAAGTCTCCTGCAGATCAGTTTGCTTTGTTCCGCGCCCTTGAGACAGGCGAGAAGGCCAAACTGGTCGCCTATGCCACGGCCAGCACCACGCAATCGTGTTTTGCCCGCAGCCGACAAAGCGACAGCCTGATGCATGACTTCGAGATCGAGGTGATGCCCGACGTGCGCGCGCATTGGACGCCGAATGCGGCGCTGTTCAACCGGTTCAAAAAGGCATGGCTGCTCAAAATCCTTGGTGAGGAACTCGGCCTTGCGCAGGAGGCAGTGACCCTAGCCTCCATGAGCAAGAAAGAGATCGTTGCATTCTGCGACAAGCTCTTCGCCGAGCCCTTTGCGACGCTCACGGAGGCACAGCATGCAGCGGTCGCGGCCTGGTGCCCGCCGATGATGCAAACGACCGGTGGCGTCAGCTTGGTTGTCGATGCGGAAGAAGCCGCCGCCCAAACCGAGACCGTTCAGGCGAAAGCCGCCTGATCCATCGAGGCGACCCGCGCTTGGAAACAACCTGGCGCGGGTCAGATCCCGACATTCCCTTGAAACACCAAGAAAGACATCCCCATGGCTATTCTCAAATTCTCCGCGTCCGCTGTCGTGGTGCAAATCGCGCATGCGCGCTCGTGTTCAACCTTTCTGCCCAACTGGAACGGGCCCGTCGACAAGCCTGCCCTGATCCTCATCGTTGGGAACGGCGTACATCTGCGCTCCAACGGCATTGACGGATCAACCACGCGCATCGTCACCACCGAGCAGTCCGATCCCAGCTTTGCCTTCGCGAATGGCATCAATCCATTTCGCGACAGCGATTGGATGGCACAGCGTCAAATGGCGTTCCGCGATCTGACCGGGCAGTTCTACACTGACATCCTTGATGATGTGCAAACCCTGATTGATCGTGAGCAGGGGGCCATTCGGCTGGCAACCGATGGGCATTCTATCCGTGTCTTCGTCCGTCGCGCCTCAGACTTCCTGATTGGTGGCACCTATGAGGTTCCGTCAGGCTTGGGTGGCACATTCCGAGTGGTCCTCAAGGACGCCTGCGACACCTTTGCCATCGTTCAGAACTGCGGCAACTGCGAAGACTTCGATGCCATGCAGCCGTATCGCGTGCCGCTCGATGCACTCATGGAGCTCGAAGACCGAAGGGCGGCGTAACGCGCCCTTTCTTCACTCGCATCGCCAATACCCTGCCAGGCCTTCGGCCTTCTCGGGACATTGGCGACAAATGACTCTTCTATGAAAGAAAGGACGCTGAAATGGGTTGGCTCTTTTACACCGACCGGCGAGTTCAGACCTACGCCGATGAGAAAGCAGAGATCACGCGTCTCTGCACCTTCGAGACAGAAACGCGCCGCACGACACTGCTCAAAGCCAGTAAGGTTGGCTCGACGTGGTATGCGGCAGCAAAAGTTGAGAGCCTTGATGCGGCACGTTTGGAGGATCGAACATATGCAACCGACGAAGATGGAACCTTCACCTTCGGTGCGGTGTTCCTGACGCGCACCGACGACGGGTGCTGGGGCTACAAGGACATGGAGGAAAGCGCCGGTCCTTGCGAATCCCGCGCGCCGCTAAGCATCCTCAATCTGCTGTCCGAGTTGAAAGACCCCGAAAGCTACGCCCACGCTTGGCGGCAGCGGTGTCGGGACTGGGCCGCGATCCCTGATTACGCTGAGGGCGACAAGATCAAGTTGGTTGCCCCTGTGACCCTCAGCGATGGCAGCACCTGTCAGATCGTCACCGCGACGCATTACAAGCGAGGGCGGCAAAAACGCCGCTGCTACCGCATTGAGGAAACCGGCAGCCTTGTACGGCTCTCAAAGGCGTCGCTGGCGGGATCGACCCTCATCAGCAGTGAAATAGCTGAGGGCAGTGCCGTGTTGGCGGAGTATTTTGGCCAGCAGACGCCATAGGAGGCCCCACAGCGCGTTCCACGCCGTATTCTGGCCCTAGGGGCCTCCTCCGCGCTGCAAAGCGTAGAGGAGGCTTTTTGTCCTGTGAACCTCAACCCGGATCACAAAGGACAGAAAACATGGCCCATCCCAACCAGAAGCACTCCAATCTAACCCCATCTAACGCTCAGCTTAAATCAGCCCTGTCGCTGATCGCCGCCGAGATCGCGCGCGGCCCTCTGCGCAGCTCCTCTCTTTCAAAGATTATGCGCAACACCTTTGGCGGCAGCGACGTGAGCGGTGCATGGAGCTGGCGTATGGCCTACGACATGATGCAGGCTGCTGCGGTTCAAACACTTTTCTTGTATGCGAACGGGTCAGGCGCACTTGGTGCTGCCAAGAACCTCGCGATGCGGCTCTTGACCGAAACCCGTCGGTCCGAGCAACAAATTCGCCTGCAACAGTTCTCGACCCCGCTGCCTTACGCAGCCCTCGCGGCGCGCGCGGCCGCAATCCGGACAGGTGAGACTGCGTTGGAACCCTCTGCGGGAACCGGCTCATTGGCAGGCTTTGCCAAGCAGGCAGGGGCCAAGCTTTTCCTTAACGAAGTCGATCCGTTTCGCCAACGGCTGCTTGATGTGATGTTTGACGCGCAGGCGAGCGGACATGATGCCGAGCATATCGATGATCTGCTGACATCAACAACAGCCCCCAGCGTTGTCGTGATGAACCCGCCGTTTGCATCCTCGGTCGATCGCTCTCGTGATAAGCATATAGCAGCAAAACATCTCATCGGCGCCGCGAAACGATTGGCACCTGGAGGGCGTCTTGTTGCGATCATGCCGATGGGCTTCACCCCCGAGCGGGATGCTGCACATTGGACCCGCGCGATGAGCCTTCTCACGCCACGGCTGGCCCTGACCATCCCCGGCCATGTCTACCGTAAACTTGGCACCAGCGTGGATACCCAGCTGATGGTCTTCGATAAGGTTGATGAGGGCGGCGAGATGATCCGAGCCTCCGTTGATGATCTCGATGAGGCGGTCAGTATCGTGGACAAGATTGCCGCGACGCGCCCGCCTGTGACGGCGGCACGCTCATTGAATGTCGGGCTCCCTCTGATGCCACCCGGGTCCCACAAGGCACGCAAGCCTGTCGCATCAAAGGCATCTGCCGCCAAAACTCCTAAACACGCTGCAACACCGCTGTCGTTCGCCACGCTCGAGACACCGCGCGAAAACACCCCCATCTCCGAGATATACGCCCGCTATCGCCCGCAGCGGATCGATATCGCCGGCGCACAGGAACACCCGACGCCGCTTGTTGAAAGCATTGCCATGGCCTCAGTCGCACCCCCCGTGCCGTCCTTGCAGGCCGCCGAGGGGCTGCGGCTGCCGAACCGCTTGATTGCAGAGGGCCATCTCTCTGAGGCCCAACTTGAAACCATTATCATGGCCAACGACGCCCATGCGCGGGACTTGCCCGGCAAGTTCACCATCGATGAGGATCAGACCAAGATGTTGCGCAGTGATGAGGATACGGAGGCACGAGCCTACCGCTTGGGATACTTCCTCGGGGATGGCACTGGCTGCGGTAAGGGACGCGAGTGCGCAGGCCTCATTCTGGTCAATTGGCTCTCTGGGCGGCGCAAAGCCGTCTGGGTATCAAAATCCGCAACCCTGATTGAAGACGCCGTGCGCGACTGGACCGACCTTGGTGGCTCACCCGCAGATATACAGCCGCTCTCGAAATGGAAACCGGATCAATCTGTCACCATGGGCGATGGCATTTTGTTCGTCACCTATGCAACGCTGCGCTCCGCGGGCAAATGTGGCACCACGCGCCTGAACCAGCTTCTCGACTGGATGGGAGACGACTTCGATGGCGTGCTCGCTTTTGACGAGGCCCACGCGATGCAAAATGCGGCCGGATCAGAGCAGGGCAGGGGGGCAAAACCATCCCAGCAAGGTCTTGCAGGTCTGCGCCTGCAACTCGCCACTCCGAGCGCTCGCGTCTTCTATATCTCGGCGACGGGAGCCACATCTGTCCACAACCTCGCCTATGCATCCCGGCTCGGGCTCTGGGGCCAAGGCCCAGAATATCCGTTCCCCAGCCGCGAGAGCTTCGTCTCAGCGATGGAGGCGGGCGGCGTGGCTGCCATGGAGGTTGTGGCCCGCGATCTTAAGACGCTCGGGTTCTACACCGCGCGGGCGCTGAGCTTTAACGGGGTCGAATACGATGTGCTGGAACATGCACTGACGTCCGCCCAAACAGAGATCTACGATGCCTATGCGCGCGCGTTCCGCACGATCCACCATAACTTGGAGGCCGCACTGACCGCGACAGGCGTCAATGATGCCTCGGGAGAGACAAATGCGTCTGCTGCAAAAGCATCCGCCAAGTCGCGGTTCGAGAGCACAAAGCAGCGGTTCTTCAATCATCTGCTGATGGGGATGAAAGCTCCGTCGATTGTCAGCGCTATTCAGCAGGACCTATCCGATGGCTATGCCTGCGTTATCCAAATGGTTTCAACGGGCGAAAGCCTTTTGAAACGGCGCATGGAGGTGATGGACCCCGATGATGAACTCGTCGAGGGCGCGCTGACGCCGCGCGACTACGTGCTTGGCTATCTCGAACAGGCCTTTCCGATCCACACCCAGAAGCTGGTCGAGATTGACGGCATTGTTGTTGCAGAGCCGCTGCGGGATGAAACTGGGGCCTTGGTCGTCTCTCGCGAAGCGCTGGCCCTGCGCGACGAGGCGATGATGGATTTGATGGCGCTGGCCCCGATCCCCGCGGCACTGGATCAAATCCTCTGGGCATTCGGGGATGAGGCAGTCGCAGAGGTGACGGGGCGGTCCATCCGCCCGCTCAAATCGAGCGACGGCGCTCTCTTCATCGAAAAGCGCAGCCCCAGCAGTAATTCCTCCGAGACGCAGGCGTTTATGGATGGGGAAAAGAACATCCTGATATTCTCGGATGCGGGTGGCACGGGGCGATCCTATCATGCGGCACAAACTGCCAAGAACCAGAAGCGGCGTCGCCATTACCTGCTGGAACCCGGCTGGCGCGCGGATGCAGCCATCCAAGGGCTTGGGCGTACACATCGCTCCGCGCAAGTCAGCGCGCCGTTCTTCCGGGTCTGCACCTCGGACGTCCACGGTGAAAAACGCTTCACGTCAACAATCAGTAAACGTCTTGACCAACTTGGCGCACTCACCAAAGGCCAACGCGAGACTGGCTCGCAAGGCATGTTCCGCGAAGAAGACAATCTCGAAAGCCCCATCGCGCGATCCGCGCTGCGTGGATATTACGCCGATCTTGCGGCGGGGCGAGCGGAGGCGATGGGTTATGAGACCTTTACCGATTGGACGGCGTTGCGGCTAATCGACAAGGATGGCGTGCTGCTGGAAGAACTGCCGCCCATCCAGCGGTTCCTCAATCGGGTGCTGGCCCTTCCTATCCATATGCAGAACGCGCTCTTTGCTGAGTTTATGCAGCGCATCGCGGACCAAACTGAACGTGCAAGGGATGCAGGTACGCTTGATCTCGGGGTGGAAACGCTGCGAGGCGAAACGATTAGACAGGTCTCGGCGGAGGATCTATGGACCTGCCCGCAATCGGGTGCAGTCACTCGTATCATCGGATTGGAGGTGACGGATCCTGTTCACATTGCGCGCGCCGATGGTGCACTCGGCAACAACTTCGACAAAATCCCTATGGTCAATCGCGCATCGGGGCGGGTTGGGCTGATCTCAAAACGTCCTATGCAGATGTATGACGAAGACATGGTCACCCTGATGCGCAAGGTTATCCGTCCAACTGGCAAATCCTACCTCGAAGAGGCCAAGTTCGAAGCCTCGGCTTGGGAGGCTGTCGAGCAATCAGAGTTCATTCGGCTTTGGGACGATGAGGCCGACAGCTTGCCCAAAACCACCACGACAAAGCTCTACTTGCTCACGGGTCTGTTGCTTCCGATCTGGAAGACCATCCCGACAAGCAACGAGCGTATCTATCGCGTCACGTCCGAGGGCTGTGCGAGCATGATCGGACGCACACTTAGTGAGGAGGGGGCTGCAGCCCTTCGGGCGCGATTCATGACAGGGACGCCTGAAACACCGAGTGAAATGCTGACAGCGGCGCTTGGCACGACGGCACCCGTCGATCTGGGGCGCGGCATGACTCTGACGCGCCGCCGTGTTGCAGGCGATGTGCGCTTGGAAATTGGTGGGGCGGACAAGGGCACGATTGATGGTCTCAAAACCCTCGGGTGTTTTACTGAAATCATCGCCTTCCAGCTGCGGGTCTTTGTCCCGCACGGGGCAGGGGTCGATGCGGAAGCGATTCTGACCCGGATCGTGGGGAACGGGGTCGAGAGGCCGAGCGAGCAGGCGGCCTAAAGAGAAAGTCAGCCTTTGGTCGGGTGTGCGGGATGGGGACCAATCAGGCGCTGTTTCACAGCGGTGCCAAGTGCCTTGATCCCGTTCTCTTCCCAACAACGAGCCAGATGATGCCTGTCCTATCTTGGGGACGGGCATCGTCAAACACCCTCCAATAAAAGGAACAGACCATGACAGATACAAACACAGACTTCGCCAGCACAATGGAAAAATGGGCTGCCGAACGCGACGCTGAAAACGCCAAAACCCGCGCCATGATGCTCGTGCAGTTACGCGCACTCGGGGTCACTGAGGTGACCGCAGAATACGAAGGCTACGGCGATTCAGGCAATGTTGAGGACATCACGCTGCAGCCGAGTGCCACTGTGCTGCCGTCTGAACTCTCCAGCCAGCTAGACGAGTTTGCTTGGGCATTTGCCTATCAGCAGCATCCGGGTTTTGAGAACAACGATGGTGGCTATGGTACGCTGACCTGGGATCTCACCAAGGACAGCATCGACCTCGATCATGCCGACCGCTACGTCGAAAGCACCCACAGCTATCACGAGGGGCTTTGATATGGCTCATCCCCTGCATCACGCTGAAAGTTCGGCGCGTAAATTCGGCGGCAAACCCACCGACTATCAAGTCATTCACGATTGGTTTGATGCCTCCAAGGCGCATATGGCGTTCTTCACGCATCGCGCCTTGCGGCATCACACGCAGGGCATCTTTGAGGCGGAGCGGGTCTTCGGTCTAACCATCACGAATTCTGCAGGGCGTTCAATTCCCGTCCGTTGGATCGGGGAACAGCACGTGAAAGAAGACTGTCAGGGCCGCATTCCGGGCATGGCGGATTGGTTTCGGCATATCCAACCTGAAGGCTGGATGGCCAATGGGCATATTGACTTGGCGCAAGCCGAACTTGGCAGCGATCCGCGTGCGGATTGGATTGCCGAGGTTATCACCGGCAAAACTGTTCTCGACTTCAACGATTGGATGAATGCGCGTACGGCCCACTGCTGAAACACCATCCTACCTGCGCCTAATTCCGAATTTCACCGCCTCTAAGACTTTGCTGTCTCGGAGGCTTTTTTGTGCCAACCGAGGAGAATCTGATGAACATCAACGACATTAAAACCGCAGTAGATGCAGGCAAGACCATGCATTGGGTCAACACGGGCTACGTCGTGCGTAAAGATTGCCTTGGGCAATATCTGATTGTCTATTTGCCCAACGGTAACGCGATCGGACTGACCAATCGCGCCGGAACACAGCTCAATGGAGCGGAAGGTGAGTTCTTCATCGCTGAGTGTGACGCCCCCGTGCGGGGCATCACCGCGACGATCAGTCAGAAGGAATTTTAGGGTGATCTATGCGGCACTGCCTCAACCCACAAATAGAGTGCGTTCCCGGCGGAAAGGTCGGGAGAAAGTTGAAAGCAGGCTTTCTGTTTTGTGATCCCACAAGGGGTCGAAAAGCAATCTCGGATGGTCTGGCAAGATGTCGGGCACCGATAACCCAAGAAGGATAAGACCCATGTTCGCAGGAACCCTTACTAAAAACGCCGACACCGCAGCCGCTGTCTTCACCGGCACAATCCACAACACCAAGTTCGACATCGCGATCCAGTTGGAAACTCGCGCAAAGATGTCTGAGCGCAGCCCGGACTTCGACGTCACCGCCGTCAATAAATCCGGTCGCAAGGTGCGTATCGGCACGGCTTGGAACGAAACCGGAAATACCAGTGGTAATCCCTACATTTCAATGCAGATCGATGTTGGTCTTGGGCCATTCCGCGTTAATGCGGTGCAAACGCAGGAGGCACGAAAAGCCAAAAGCGAAGACTTCGAAATCATCCCGCTGGTCTCAAACGGCACGATGAAATCCGGATCAATCTCGGGCGAGCTGACGGCTATGGATGCTGACAACGCATTTGCGGGTTACATCGCCAACATGATGTTCGATCTGGACTTCATGCTCATCGAGAACGACTACAAGACCGAGGAAACCCATCCCGACTACCGGATCGAGGTCAGCTCGCCGAAGGGCAAAGCGATCCGCGTCGGTTCCGCCTGGATGGCGAAAAGCACCCGGACCGGCAACGATTATCTGTCGCTGCTGATCAACACGCCTGACGGTGATCTGCGCGTCAATGCCGTGCAGAACGAAGAGCAACGGGGTGGCCAGACGTTCTCGATCATTCCGTTTGTGCAGAGCGGGGATGAGCAGCCGGACGCAAGCAGTGGGTTGTCACTGGTTGCCTGATCGAAGCGTGACCATCGACAGACAGGGTAGGGGAGCCGCGGCAACGCGGTTCCCCTTTTTTTGTCGGGTTGGCTGAAAGGCTGCCAAAATACTACTCGGCGTGGTAAGAAAAAGTCGCGATCGGTCAGGGTCTTGAAAAACCTATAAGAATTTCGCAGACCAGTGTTTAAAGTACTTGGAATTGCCGAGTGAGACTTGCTAATCAAAGCGCTGCTTCGTATATTGAAGATGCTCTTGGCAGGAGCATGGCACTCGCCGTTTCGAAGCTGCAGGCAGCGCTGCCCACGAATTTCACATCTTCCTTATTGGCTAGCATTCTGGCTTGAGGGGCGATTGGCGAGTGGCGTTTCCATTTCAGGCCCGGAGATTGCTATGTTGATCGAAGATATTCATCCCAACACCCTTGCCGGGGTAAAACGGCTTGCCAAGCAGTACAAGAAGACGAAAGGTATCCGGCACTCTGACGCGCTGGAACTTGCTGCCAAATCTGCGAATTTTGAGAGTTTCCGTCACGCGCAGCGGTCCCTCCCTATGACCCGGACCGCACTTTCAAAACCATACATACTCTTGACCATCTATTGGAGCGACAAAGAGCTCCGCCATCGATGCGGGCGAGAAACTCTGCGGATTGAAATGTCGATGCCAATTCTGGATCTGTGCGAGAAAAGCGCACTAAGGTACGTGCGTGGCTTCGGCAATCTAAGAATGGTTGCCGGCGATCATTTCGTGTGTGACGACATCGCACCGAACCAAGAATATGCGCGAAGCAGGCTTTGTACCGCAGAACGATCGCTTCGCTTCATAGAGCATACTGGGCTGCGGCCATATCGAAACCGTACTGCATATCCCAAGATTCTGAATCGCGATAAACTTCCAAACATGGACCACTCGACGGATTGGATTGACCAAGCCAGCGGTCAGTTTGTCCTGATTGATGAACCTTACGGGGGCGCTCCTGATGTTGAAGAGCGCGCAGCTTGGGCTGATCGAACAGGTTGGCGCATCGAAAAGACTGATTGGCCAGGTCTGTATAGTCCCTACAATTGTGATCTGTATGTCGGTGTCGATGAGAGCTCCGGTTACGATCTTGATGCCTTGATCGAGAAGATTGATGCAATGCCAGCACCCATGGTCAGCGGCAACTGGACCGGCGAGTCCGTTAGTTCTTGGGAGACTTTTCTGAGTCCGTTGGCCAAGACTCGGCAGGACGAGCGCCGTGCAAGATGCAAAGGCATGATCTACCCATCGCCGAGTAAATCGACGGTGCCTTACAACTATAACCCTGGGTGTTCTCGACGCCGTCCAATCGGTGAACTCGGAATTGAAGGTCATATCGAAGCCGGACGTATCATTAAGACTGCGATGCGTTCAGAGTTTTCGCGCTCGGTGGTTTACACGCGCATGAGCCCGCTTCGGTCAGATCTAGAGGGCTGGATGAGCCTAGAAATTGGCCAGGGGCAGCTCGAAGGGCCCGAGTTCTTCGAGGTCTACTATCAGTGGACCGATGAGGATCAGTCTTTTCTTGAGAAGCTTCGTTCAACAGAAAACGTTATTGCAGCCCTTCGTGGACTGGAACGGAAGTTAAAGCTTGCCTATCCAGATTGCGCGCCACTTCGCCAGCAGCTCCGGCGTGTCGAGATGTCAATTTTACTTCTGGCAAAGGCGAAATGAGCGACGAAGTTTGGATGAGACCACTGGGCCGTCCCCGAAACAAAGTCGCGGGGACAGCTTAGTCTGCGGCCTAGAACGATGAAACACAATTTGGATTGGCACAGCAAACGCGCCAATCCTTCCTGCACTCTGGTTAAAGGTTAAGACAGATAATGAAATACCCGGAAATTTGCCGAGAAGCCTTTGCTCTGGTCGATGACATCGGCAAAGGAGCTTTTAACAACGAGTTCAGCGAACGCGGTACGCTCGCGACGACAGTTGAGGTTGCGATGCCCGTTTTGGCCGTTTTTCGCGAACTGGTCCCCGAAGATGCGAAATCTGTCGCTGAGGCTCGGTCTCGGCTTGCCGAGATTGCAGGTGCTGAACAGGGCGTGTTTTCACACTACCCTGCTTTGGCCGCTTTCGCCCTCGGTGAGAGCATTGTGGTTCAATAACTCTCGCAAGGGGCTCCGCAAAAAGAGGCCGACCGGCATGGCGCTGCCTAGACGTCCTCTTTTCCCTCTCTAATGCGTTTCAAGAGCTCTTTGTCTCTTGGATTGGCCCCACCCATGATCGCTTCTACTTGTCGTAGGTGTTGCGAGGCACGCCTCACATCGCGCTGGATAAGCGCTTCGGTTTTTGTTTGCGACCGATCGTCGACAACCTCATGCCCCTCATGAATTGCCCACCCGATGAAGCCCTGTTCGAAACGTTCTTTTGTGGCACCACTCAGGCAAAGTTCTTGGGTTGGTTCACCCGTCCGTATCCTCAGAACCTGGAATGAACGATGAAACCCTCCCCGCCAATTTTCTTGTAACGGGCCAGATTTTTTCGGTCTTTTTGGCATGGGCGTCAGAGACACCTTCAAGAAGACATCTGGATCGTCAATATTGATGAGCGCCAATGCCAGATCCAGAGGCTCACCCAGTGTGCTATGCGTCCAGATATCGTGATCCATCAGGTAGTCGTCGCCTGCGTGTGTCCAATACCCACCGTCAGGTATCCAGAACATTGGTCGATCATCGAGCAAGTCCGGCGCTGAAAACTCCATAGGTTGCCAAATCTGCATGAGTGGCTGAGACAGTTTGAACCGGACACTATCAATATCCACGAACTGCTTTTGCCCAAGTAGTGGGACTGCAGCGGATGCAAGGCGCATCGCCAAATCGAGATCTGTTATGGATGGTGTTTCGCCTTCATCAAGCAACACTTTCAACCCTTGAGATGCGAAGCTCTCATCGGGTATGCGCCCAT